>MHAK01000118.1 GCA_001802945.1 Ignavibacteria bacterium RIFCSPLOWO2_12_FULL_56_21
CTCCTTCTTCCTCGCACAGCTCGTCCCCACATCGCCGCCATCTATGCATTCGCCCGCATTGCGGACGACATCGCTGACGAGCCGGGAATGTCGAACGAGGAACGATTGCGATTGCTTAATGATTGGGAAAAGCAACTCCTCGAGGCTAAGGATGGCAGGGCAACACACCCGGTCTTCGCGGCCCTCAGCGAATCCGCTTTTCGATTGACGATTGACTATTCACTATTCACCCACCTCCTTTCCGCTTTCCGTCAGGACGTAGTCAAACATCGCTACATGTCGTTCAATGAGTTGCTTGACTACTGTCGTCGTTCGGCGAATCCAGTCGGTCGGCTCGTACTGCAGATCTTTAACTTTCGGGACGAGCGGATGTTCGAGTTGTCCGACGCTATTTGCACTGCACTGCAGTTGACAAATTTTTGGCAGGATATGTCGGTCGACGGGAGTGCAGGGAGGATCTATGCTCCCTTGGAGGATCTGCGCCGATTTGGAGTAGCAGAAGAGGACATCCTCCTGCGCCGCGGGAGCGCATCCTTTGCAAACCTCATGGCGTATCAAGTCTCTCGAACGCGGGAGTTGTTCCATCAAGGGAGACCGCTCATTGCCATGCTCCAATCCCCTGTTTCGCTCGAAATTCGCCTAACCTGGGCTGGCGGAATGAGAATTCTGGACAAAATCGAATCCAGTGGCTATACTGTCCTACAGACACGCCCACGTTTGCGATGGACTGACGGACCTACGCTCTTGTTGCAGACACTGCTTGATCGATAGCCATTGAGAGAAACAACCACTCAACGATTTAATCAACTAACCCCATTTAACCAACTCAGCTCTTCCCTGCTCTTGAGTGCGCACATTCTCGATATAGCCCCTACAAACCTCGCAACAGGCCGTCAGAGCAATTTCTATTTCTCGTTCCTGACACTACCGCCGCCGAAGCGCGAAGCGATTGAAACGATCTACACGTTTTGCCGCGTCACGGACGACATTGTGGACGAATCGGGGGACGACTCTACGAAAAGAATGAAGCTGCGCCAGTGGAATGAAGAGTTGCAGCTTTCTCTTGACGGTCGGTCGCGGTTTCAGGTGTTGAACCGGATGAGCCGCATCATCCAGCGATTCAACATTCCCATCCATCATGTGTACGATCTGTTGGAGGGAATGGAAATGGACCTGACGAAGAAGAGATACGCGACGTTCGGGGAACTTGAGGCCTACTGCTACCGGGCGGCATCGACTGTCGGACTGATGTGCGCGGAAGTGTTCGGATACAGGAACCAGGGAACGAAGGATTACGCGGTCAATCTCGGCATTGCGTTGCAGCTGACGAATATTTTACGGGACATCAAACACGACGCGAAGCAGGGCAGGATCTATCTGCCGATTGAGGACCTGAGAGAATTCGGTTACTCGGAAGAAGAGCTCTTGAGCTGCACGTACAATGAGCGGTTTGTGGCCTTGATGAAATTCGAATGCGATCGGGCCCATCAATATTTTCGGAAAGCGAAAGTAGCTTTGGCAGAAGAGGACAAGCCACTTTTTACGGCTGCACGCATCATGGGGAACATTTATTTTCTTCTTTTGCGCCGGATCGAACGCGTGCACTATGACGTCTTCACACGCCGCATTCGGCTGAGCGCCGCCGTGAAGATGCTCGTTGCAATGACCCTTCGACTTCGTAATCACGCGCCAAGGAACCTGCACAAATTCGTGCGAACGGAATTGCCCGCGTAGCGCGGGCGGCGTATTGCACGCAAAGAAGAAGCCCCGGCGAGGTAATGACCGGGGCTTTTGTATTATTCGTCTTCGGCCTGTTTTTTCACATTGGATTTCGACATTTTGTGTGAGTGACAAATTCTAACGTTATCGTTGTCGGCTCTGGTGTTGCCGGTCTTTCCGCCGCCGTTCGCCTCTCGCTCGCCGGCCGGCACGTAACGCTGGTAGAGCGGAATCAGTACCTCGGCGGACGAACGCGCTCGTTCAAGGACGAAACGACGGGGGACGTTGTCGACAACGGACAGCATCTTCTCATGGGATGCTACCATGACACGATCGAGTACCTCCAACTCATCGGAAGCAGACATCTCGCAATTCTTCAACCTTCCCTTCACATCGATTTTGCCGACGTTGCAACGGGTCAACGGTCCTCTCTTCATGCATCAGGCCTTCCTGCGCCGGCTCATGTCTTCACCGGACTTCTTCAACTTTCCAGCATCCCGATCGCCGACCGAATTCGCCTTGTGAACGTTGGCATAGAACTCCTGCGACTCTCCGCTCGAAAAGAGCAACTCCTGCGTTCCTTGACGGTCGAAGAGTGGCTGAAGAAACTCGGCCAATCTGAAAAAGTGCGCACGTATCTATGGGATGTGATCGCCATTGGAAGCTTGAATGACTCACCCTCGAATGTCTCCGCTCTTCCTTTTGTTCGGGTTCTCCGGTCCGCATTCTTTGGTCATAGGACGAATGCTTCGATGCTGATACCGAAAGTCGGACTGTCCGAACTCCTTGTCGATCCCGCCGCCAGGCTGATCTCTGAGAAGGGCGGACAAGTTCGGCTTGGGGCGGCTGCGAAATCGGTCCGCATTGACAATGGCCGGGCTACGGGGATCCTTCTCGAATCAGGTGAAAGCCTCGACGCGGACGACGTTATCCTGGCCGTTCCACATTTTGCTGCGTCATCGCTTCTGGCTGACTCGGAAGTATCGCAGAAGGCCTCCGCCCTTCACTCATCCCCGATCATAACAGTCAACCTCTGGTTTGACAGACCTGTTATGGAACCGGAATTCGTTGCACTGCTGAACGGTCGGATGCAGTGGGCGTTCAATCGATCCAAAATGCTTCATACGGGCGGTTCAGGACAATACATTGCCTGTGTCATCAGCGGCGCCGGATCGTACGTCGACTTTGAAAAAGACCAGCTGGTAAAGGTTGCAGTCGACGATCTTTCCGCAGTGTTCCCCGCTGCCAGAGCCGCGGTGGTGCGCCATTCCCTCGTACTTAAGGAAATGCGGGCTACCTTTTCCCCTACGCCGGCTGCGGAAAAAATACGCACATCCATAGCGTCGCGGATCCCACATTTGCATATCGCCGGTGATTGGACGAATACGGGCCTTCCGGCGACGATCGAGGGAGCCGTGATGAGCGGGAGAAAGGCGGCGGAGGGCGTTACTGCTGGATGAGTATGCAGTAGGTGACGACTAGCAGGATGCGGAAAAAAGGGCCTTAGAAGAATTTCACGCAATGCCGCTATGACCGCAATGGACGCAAAGGGTGAAAATTCACTAAAATCTCATTGCGCCCGCCCTCGGCCGAGCCCGGCGGTTCGACCCTTCGGTGAACTCAGGGTCGGCTCGCTCACCGTCCCGAGCCCGCCTACGGCGGGTAAACTCCGTCGAGGGACCTCGGGCGAGGCCGGGGAACTTTGCGTAGTCGCCCTTCGACTTCGCTCAGGGCGACCCTAAGCTTGCCGAAGGGTCGCAGTACATGGCCCTTTGCGTCATTGCGTGATCTCTTTTTCTGCAAGCTGCTAGGCAGTCGAGAGAGAGCCGGAACATCACTTGTAGAATGCTCAGCGGTGAGTGCGGAGAAAGATTTTCCGCATAACGCATCCCTCATCCCTAACTACGCATCACCATTCCATCATTCCATTATTCTATTTTTCCCTCTTTCCTCTTCCTCCTTGACCCTCCCTTTCCGCATGCGTACATTTCTCGGCCAACCTTCTCATTCCCCTCACTGAATTCATCCAGGTCATCCATGAACCGGCTCTTTTCTCCCTGGCGATCCGAATACATATCGTCCTTTCGCCTTGAAACGAAAGATGGTTCCTGTCTGTTCTGCTCAGTTGCGAAGTCCAAGAAGGATGCTGAGAACCTGGTTGTCTATCGCGGAAAGACGTGCTTCGCCATCATGAATCTGTATCCATATAACAGCGGACACATGATGGTCGTACCGTACCGCCATACTTCGAATCTCAGCGACCTTTCAGCAAAAGAGAACGCTGAAGCGCTTTCACTCACGGCGAAAATGATCGGGATAATTCAGGAAGTGATGAAGCCTCAGGGATTCAATATGGGCGCCAACCTGGGACGCGCTGCCGGAGCCGGCATTGACCAACACTTGCATTTTCATCTCGTGCCCCGTTGGAACGGAGACACGAACTTCATGCCGACGCTGGCGGATACAAAATTGGTGTCGGAGGACATTGGAAGAACGTACAAGAAGCTGAAGAGAGCTCTAAACCGTTAGAGGTGAGATGTGAGTCGTGAGACGTTGGGAAATATCAATTGTAAAGAGTTCTGTTGCAGAGAATTTGCGTGCAAGAGGGAAATACAGCCCGCCCAACTAGTTCGCAATTCCCATTTCGAAATTCGCAATCTTATTCGACTTCTTTGAGGCCCCTATGAACACCTGGCGTATTGCACTTCTTTCGCTCTTCGTCGTCTCTATCTGCGCCGGACAGTCTGTCTATAAGGTTCCGCCGAAACAGATCGTCGACATCATCGACGCTCCTCCCACGCCGCTGGTGTCGATCAGCCCGACGCGGGAAGCGATGCTCCTCGTCGAATACCGAGCGCATCCGCCGGTCTCTGCTCTCGCCCGGCCTATCCATCGCATTGCGGGAGTGCGCATCGACGTCGAACGTCATTCGCGGCAGCGCATCACGCAATACACCGGGCTGCGCATGTTTTCGCTCGTGGATGGCTCAGCGCAGAGGATCGCTCTCCCCGAAAACGCTGCTATTGGATTCCCCTCCTGGTCGAACGACGGCTCCCGAATCGCCTTTGTCCGCGACCTCGACAAGGAGGTCCAGCTATGGTGGGCGGACGTCAAAACCGGTGCCGCGCACCAAGTCGAAGGAGTACGCGTCAACGACGTGCTGGGAAATCCGGTACTATGGATGAGCGACAACAAGAGAGTGCTCGTGCGTTTGATCCCTAAAAGCTTCGGTGCTCCGCCGCTTGCTCCCCGCACGCCGGAAGGACCGAATGTCGACGAGACCGCAGGACGCATCTCCAAGACCGCTACTTACCAGGACCTTCTCCGCACTGCGTTCGATGAAATGCTTTTCGAGCATTATGGCGCGACGCAGCTTGCAGAAGTCGATATAACGACCGGGAAAGTAGAGACCATCGGCCAGCCAGGGCTGATTTCCAGCGCTTCGTTTTCGCCGGACGAAAAGTCCTTGCTTGTTACAGTCCTCAAACGCCCCTTTTCGTATCGCGTCCCCTATCCGTCGTTTACGCGATCGGTCGCAGTGTGGAATGTGGCCGGCAGGACTCTTAGAACGATCGCCGATCTCCCCGTCTCGGACGACGTTCCCACGCAGGGCGTTCCGGTCGGTCCACGGTCCGTCCAGTGGCAGGCGTATCACGACGCAACCTTGCTCTGGTCAGAGGCTCAGGATGGGGGCGATCCTGTAAAGAAGGTCCCGTACCGCGAGATCGTGAAGACACTCTCCGCTCCGTTTTCCGGAGAGCCGAAAGATGTCATGACGATCCAGCATCGGTATGCCGGATTTTCCTGGGCCGGAGCAAAAAACGAGGTTCTCGTCACGGAGTACGACCGCGATCGGCGCTGGGTGACGACATCTCTCGTGAACAGTGACGATGCTCGGGGATCACGAGCCGTACTCTTCGACCTGTCGGCCAACGACGCCTACAACAATCCGGGAAATCCGGTGGAAGAGACTCTGCCGAACGGGGACCGCACAGCCATTCGCGACGGCGATTGGATCTATCTCTCCGGCCGAGGAGCGAGCGAGCTGGGAGACAGGCCATTCCTTGACAAATTCAATGTGAAGACAAAGGCGAAGGAGCGCCTGTTCCAAAGCGCTGAGGGCAGGTTGGAGTCGTTTACAGCCTTTGTTGGGAAAGGAAGAACAACGATACTACTTCGATCGGAATCGAGCTCGGACGTCCCGAACTACTATCTCCACGACCTCACCAACGGGAAACGGACGCCGCTGACGAAGTTCACCGACCCGGCACCACAACTCACAAAGATGTCCCGACAGCTTTTGAAGTATTCTCGTCCCGACAGCGTTCCGTTGTCCGGCACTCTGTATCTTCCGCCCGATTACGCGAAGGGTACGCGCCTTCCGCTCCTCATCTGGGCGTATCCTCTGGAGTATTCCGACCCTGCAACTGCGGGACAGGTCCGCTCGTCGCCGCATGCGTTCACTTTCTTCCGTGGAACGACGCCGCTCTTTTTTGTGACGCAGGGATATGCCGTCCTGATGGACGCCACAATGCCTGTCGTGGGCGATCCCGAAACGATGAACAACACGTTCGTCGAGCAGATCGTCGCAGCGGCAAAGTCGGCCATCGACACTCTCGATGCCATGGGAGTTGTCGACCCGAAGAGGGTAGCAGTCTCCGGACATTCATATGGCGCATTCATGACCGCCAATCTTCTCGCTCATTCCGACCTCTTCGCCGCCGGTATTGCACGGAGCGGCGCGTACAACCGGTCACTGACGCCATTCGGATTCCAGAGTGAACGCCGTTCGTATTGGGAAGCAATGGATGTCTACACCAAGGTTTCGCCGTTCAACTATGCTAACAAGATCAACGAGCCGATCTTGCTGATACATGGAGAAGCGGACAACAACACGGGAACATACCCGATCCAGTCGGAGAGGCTTTTCCAAGCGATCCGCGGCAACGGCGGGATAGCCCGGCTCGTCATGCTGCCGTATGAAAGCCACGGCTATTCAGGACGCGAATCCGTGCTGCATACGCTGGCGGAAATGCTGGAGTGGGGAGAGAAATATGTGAAGGGGAGAAGATAAAGAGAAACGTGCCAAACTAGCCAAACATGCCAAACGGGAAGAACACATGAGTCATTCCCGTTTGGAAGTTTTGACATTTGGTAGGTTTGGAACGTTTTGCTTCATCTTTTACATCATCCCGTGTGGATCGACGTCGATTGTGATCCTTACGGTCTTCGGCCCTCTGAGGGCCGAGGTATCTTCCAGAAGGGGGGCAATCAGCTTGCGGAGTTTTTCGGCGCTCGGGTCGAGTTTTTTGTCGTTCTTGATGACGATATGTTTGCGGTATTGATTCCGCAGCCGCGGTATCGGCGGGTCGGCAGGACCGAGGATTTCGCATGAACCGTCCCCTTTTTGCGACCTGAGCTTCTTCGCAATCGTTTCCGACGCTCGTCGGACTTGATCCTCTTTTCCGCCGGTCGCCTCGATGAGAACAATCCGGGAGACCGGCGGATAGCGAAGTTCCATCCTGTACTTCAGTTCCTCAGCATAGAATGAGCGAAAGTCGTGCGTTACTGCATGCCGCAGGCTGTAGTGATCCGGCTGATGCGTTTGAATGATCACCTCGCCCTGCAGCGCGCTCCTTCCGGCGCGTCCTGCCACCTGGGTCAGCATTTGGAACGTCCGCTCAGCGGAGCGAAAATCCGGGAGCATCAATTGCGTCTCGGCAGCAATGACGCCGACGAGCGTTACGCGTGGAAAATCGAGTCCCTTCGACACCATCTGCGTTCCAAGAAGAATATCCGCATCTCCCGCACCGAACTTCCGCAACAAGACTTCGTGCGAACCTTTTCGCCGCGTTGTGTCCCGATCCATTCGCAGGATTTTCGCAGTGGGAAACACGTTCGCCAATTCTTCATACACCTGCTGAGTTCCGAACGACAGCTTGCGCAATTCCCCGCTCAAACATTTCGGACATGCCGTCGCTGCCGGTCTCCGCGATCCGCAGTAGTGACAGTGGAGGTCGTCCGTACGAAGATGGTAGGTCATCGTCACGTCGCAGTTCACGCATTTTTCCGTGTAGCCGCACTCGAGACATTCGATGACATGAGCAAACCCCCTGCGATTTTGCAGCAGGATCACTCCCTCCTTTTTCTCTAATCTCTTGTCGATCTCTTCCTTCAAGCGGGATGAGATCGACATGGGCGAAAGTCGCTTTGGAAATTCCGTCCCCTTTTCCTTCACCTGACGCTTCAATTCTTCATACCGTTTCTTCCGTTCCACCGTCATGTCCACAAGCTCCACGGCCGGAAGTCGTGCAGTATCGATGCGGTCTGGAAGCTCCAACAGTTTATACTTTCCACTGTTCGCATTCCAAAAGCTTTCCACAGAAGGCGTCGCAGATCCGAGCAGGACGACGGCATTTGCTTGCTTTCCACGAACGATGGCGGTATCGCGCCCCTGGTATCGCGGACTCGGATCGTATTGCTTGTAGGAACTATCGTGCTCTTCGTCGACCACAACAAGGCCAAGGTCGGGAAGCGGGGCGAAAACAGCGGAACGGGGACCTATGACAATGCGCGCACGTCCTTCTCGGGCGCGGCGCCAGGTGTCGTATCGCTCTCCGACAGAAAGCTGGCTGTGCATGACCGCCACAAGGTCGCCAAAATGAGAACGGAAACGGCGCACGGTTTGCGGTGTCAGGGCGATCTCCGGTACGAGCACGATGGCGGTCCGGTTCTGCTGCAATGCGCGCCGGATGGCCTCGATGTACACCAGAGTCTTGCCGCTGCCGGTGATCCCGTACAAAAGAAAAGTCCTGAAAGAACGGTCGTCGAGGGCCTTGTACAACGCCGCAATGGCTTTCGCCTGATGTGGGGTGGGAATGAACACAGTCGGAGGCTCCGCGGGGATGTTGAAAGGATCGCGGATAGATTCACGCTGTTCGATCAACAGCCGGCCGGCGGCCGCGAGCTTTCGTATTGTTGCTTGTGAAACCCCGGAGGATTCCGCGGCCGTCGACAGCGCAAGCGGTTCGGCGCCGCGCGCAATCACGGTGGACAATCGATCCAAGGAGCGCAATGCCCGCGGGACTGTGCCCGAACCTCGGACCTCTTCAAGTTCTTTCCATCCTGCCTCCGAAAACGTGACACATGGGAGGCGTTTGACGGAGGCAGTTGGACGACGGAGCGTATCCTTGACGGTGACCCATCCCCTGGTCTCAAGCGATGTGACAGCAGACGCTATCGTCGCGATTCCCGTCTTTGTTCTGAGCGTCTTCAATGGAAGCGGTGAATCCTTCTGCAGAGCTTCCAAGACTTTTCGTTGTTGTTTTCCGAGACGCTTGAGTTCGTCCACGTCGATCGCAACCTCTGCATTCAGTGCCACAACCTTCGCACTTTCGATGGCGAGACCTTGCGGAGTGGCAGCACGAAGGGCCTCTCCCCACGGTGCGACATAGTATTCTGCGAGCCAGCGGGTGAGCGCGAGCAGGTCTGAGGGGAACGTGGGAACGACATCGAGGGCGTCGCGGATGGGCTTGACTCCCTTGACGTCGGTTCGATCATTGAGCGCGACGATGACGCCGGTGTGGGTGAGACGGCCGAACGGAACGAGCACTCGGCAGCCCGGTTGGGCGCGGTCGCGGAATTCTTCCGGGATCAGGTAGGTGAACGTCCGATGGACGGGCACCGGGAGGGCAACATCGGCATATAAGGAGGGCACACGATTATCCGTGCAGCTCCCGCTCGAGCGTGTTATAAACGTCTTTGAGCGGGAGGTTATGTTCGAGAGCGATCCGTTTGCACTCTTCGAATTCCGGGGCGATCCGTTCGGTGCCGTCGAACACGATCACCTTCACGCGCGTCGGTCCGAACGACGTCTCCACTGTCCGTACATCGCGTTTGACCTTGCGGCGTTCCGTTGGCGTGATGCGCACGCCGAGGGTCGTTGTTTCACGGAAAACGATCGAGAGCACAGACTCAAGGTTCTTCCGGTCCGTCAGAACCGAAAGAAGCGTGCCCGGACGTCCCTTTTTCATGAGAACCGGAATGAGAAAGGCGTCGTGTGCACCCGACGACAGAAGCCGTTCGATAACGAAGGGAAAGATCTCTGGATTCATGTCGTCGATGTTCGTCTCGACGGTAACGAGCTCATCATGGTCGTATCCCGGTTCGAGTTCGCCGACCATAACACGAAGCAAATTCGGGATTTGTGGTATCTCCTTCGTTCCAGCGCCGTACCCGATCGCCTCGATCCGCAATCGCTCAAGGGAAAGGACTCCCGACGACAAGGCCTTAATGAAGCCCGCTCCGGTTGGCGTTGTCAATTCTTCGGGAATCTCCGTGAGCACCATGGGATAACCTTTTAGGATCTCTACCGTGGCCGGAGTAGGAATAGGCATGACGCCATGCTGTGTCTTCACGGTCCCGCCGCTCCCCAGCCGCACCGGCGACGAATAGACTGCTCCGACTCCGAGCTTCTCGAGGCAAATGGCGGCACCGACGATATCGACCAGAGAGTCGATCGCCCCGACCTCATGAAAATGGACTTTGTCCAAAGTCGTGTTGTGAACTTTCGCTTCAGCAACACCGATCTCGTGGAAGATCTTCTGCGCATCTTTTTTTACGCGCGCGGTCAGCCCGCTCGCTTCGATAAGGTCGAGAATATCCTGTAAATGTCTATGATAGTGCGGCTGGTCGGAGATCACCACATCGATCTTTACAGCCGTCATCCCGTTTCGGACGAGATGACGTGCCTCGATCTCGTAACCAGCAAGGTCGAGCTTGGTCATTTCCCGGCGAAGGTCGTCGACGAGCACGCCGGCACTCACGCATGCGCCGAGCGTCATGTCGCCGCTGATACCCGAGAACGTATCGAAGTACGCTATCTTCATGCTCTTGGAAGAAAAGATATCCACGAATAAACACGAATATTCACGAGTTCGTTGATTTTCCTTCGTGGACTTCGTGAGTAGATCTTTTTCCTTGATTCGCTAGCTGCTTTTCCTTGCCCCACTCTTGCCCCGCTGGTGCGTTGCCGGTTCCGGCGGCCATACGGCCGGTTCCAGGTGTTTCAAGAATCTCTCCGTCGCCCCGGCGTGTTCCCGCACCAGTTCCAGCGATGCCTTCCCCGCCGCCTCGCACAATTTGGGCTCCCGGAGGAATGACCTCATCATGCGGTACATGTCCTGCTGATCGTGGACAATCGACGCTCCTTCGCGACGCGCAAGTTCAACCGCTTCCTGGCTGTTCGTGTGGCGGGGACCGTACATGACAGGAATTCCGTAGACCGCCGGCTCAAGCACATTGTGGACGTTTTGCCGGAACGAACCACCCACGAATGCCACGTCGGCGTATTGATACAAGGCCATAAGAATACCGATGCTGTCAACAATGATGATCTGCTCGCCGTCATAATCAATGAGGTCCGAGAACCGGATGGACGAAGTCCGGAAAGCGAGTCGGCGTTCAATTCCTTCGAGCGCATTTTCGGTCGGTTCATGGGGGACCAGCACCAGCAGGACATTAGGGTCATATTGCAGGATTTTCTTGAATGCGGGAAGCAGCACGTCTTCGTCTTCCGGCCAAGTGCTGCCGGCCACGATGACTTTTTTCCTTCGCGTGACGCTGTCGGGAATCAGGTGCTTCGCGCGGGCATCAACACTTCGTTGCAGTACCTGATCGTAGCGGGTCTCGCCCACCGGGAGGATCGTCACCCCGTTGAGGTTGAACTGTCGAAAATTCTCCACGTCGTCCCTGGACACTGTAAGAATCGACGTTAGGCGTTCATACAGGACCTTGTGGAAGGAGCGAAGGGGAAACGACAATCGGGATGAGTCGGCCCGCATCGTTGCATTTGCAAGAAAGGTCGGAATCCCCCGTCGGGCCAGCTCCCAGATGTGGTTCGGCCAGACGTCGTACCGTACGATGACTGCCGCATCCGGTTTGACAAGATCGATGAATTTTCGGGCGTTCGCCGCGGAATCTAAAGGTATATACGTAGTGACGTCCGCGAAGCGGTAATTGCGCGCGTGATCGAAACCCGACGGGGAGAAGAAACTGGCGATGATGCGGACGTTCGAATGGCGCTGCTTGAGCGCCGCAATGATGGGCTTCGCCTGTTCGAATTCCCCCATTGACGACGAATGGAACCAGATTCGCCTTCCCTGCTCGAGCGCATGCATATCTCTTCTGAGCCGGACAAAAAGATCGCGTCGCCCAGCCAGGCCGCGCCGAATCTTCCCATTGACCAGTCCGCCAATACGTATACCGACGGCGAACACGGGGATGACGAACCAGTTGTAGACTGTGACCCAGAACGCATTCATGAAGGGGGGGAATGATAGCCCGATATTGACGGAAATGCAAGAATCCGAACGCGTTGACCTTCGAATCAAAAGAGAGTATACTCAGCGCAACTGCATGACACCGCAAGATCCCAGCACGACGGTCGATGGCGCACGACGACTCGCCGCCATCATGTTCACCGACATGGTCGGCTACAGCGCCCTCACTCAGCAAAATGAGCAGCGAGCGCTGGCGCTTCTTGAAGAGCATCGCTCGCTGCTCCGTCCGCTTTTCGCTGCGCACAAAGGTTCGGAGATCAAGACCATTGGAGATGCTTTCCTCGTAGAATTCTCGAGCGCCCTCGACGCCTGCCGTTGCGCAGTCGAGATCCAGCGAAGATTGCATGAACGCAACGCGGGCACTCTTGCCGGTCATCCGTTGCTGATCCGCATAGGTCTCCATGTTGGTGATATCGTCCATCGCGAATCGGATGTTTACGGCGATGGCGTCAATATTGCCTCGCGTATTGAGCCGCTTGCGGCGCCGGGCGGGATTTGCCTTTCCGAAGACGCGGCCCGTCAGGTGCAGAACAAGCTCGAATATCCGCTCGTACCACTGGGACAGGGGGAGCTCAAGAACATTCAACTTCCCGTCCAGATCTTCTCGATCGAACTCCCTTGGGAGCGCCTGCACCGCACACCGATTGCCCGCCTGGTCAAACTCTACAAGCGTCGCCGCCGGTTCGTACATGCGGGCGGATCCGTAGCCCTTCTTGCAGCAGCACTCTGGTTCTGGTCATCCTCTCTCGATCCTGAATCCGCGAGTATGTCTCGCCGCATCGCCGTCCTTCCCCTTGAGAATCTGTCGTCGAACAAGGAGGATGAGTATTTCGCAGATGGAGTGACGGAAGAACTCATCTCTTCCCTCGCACGCATCAGCGGACTGGAGGTAATAGCTCGATCCTCGGTGATGCAATTTCGGAAGGCGGGATTCGACCTCGGAACGGTCACTCGCGAGCTGGGGGCCGGAACGATACTCGGAGGAAGCGTCCGCCGTGCGTCGGGAACGGCCCGCATCAGCGTCCGACTTCTCGACGCCGCCAGTCAGCGCATTCTGTGGAGCGAAGATTACGACCGTACGCTCGAGGACGCATTATCCGTACAGAACGATATTGCCATGCGGGTTGCTTCGGCACTCCGGATCCAGCTACTCGACGCCGAGCGGCGCGACCTCAGCAAGGTGGGCACGACGAATCCGGAAGCATACCGGCTGTTCCTTCTTGGGCGATTTCACCTCAACAAGCGGACGACCGAAGACGTTGAAAAGGCCGTTCAATACTTCCAGCAATCTGTCGACCGCGACACCGGCTACTCCGCCGCATACGCAGGTCTGGCGGAGTGTAATCTCTTGTTCGCCGGTGCCGGCTATGGTCACGTTCCTCGCGACCAGGCGGTGGCCGCAGCGATCGAAGCTTCTGACCGCGCCCTTCGACTCGACGAACGGTCGGCAGAGGCGCATGCAGTCCTGGGCTATATTCGATATCGTCTCGAATGGAATTGGAATGAAGCGGACGAGGAATTCCGGAAGGCGATTGAGCTCAAGCCGGGTGATGCTCGCGTGCACGAGTGGTACGGCCTCTTCCTTTCGCTGCGCGGCAGTACGCGCGAAGGACTGGAGGAAATGCGGCGCGCCGCAACGCTCGATCCCCTATCCCCCAGCGTCGCAACCGGTGTCGGCCGGTTGCTGGCCTTCGACCGCCAATTCGACAGCTCCATCGTTCATCTCGAGAACGTCGTTCGCACGCACCCGAACTACGCGGAAGCCTACTTTGCGCTCGGGCTTTCCTACGCGTATGCAAAGCGGTTCAGCGAGGCGATTCCCATCATGGAGCGCGCTGCCGAGCTGTCGGGACGGCGGCCGGTGATCCTTGCGGATCTCGGCTATCTCTACGGCGTCTCCGGGCGAACCGCGGATGCTCGGCGCATCCTCGACGAGCTCAATGTCATCAGCCAGCGCAACCTGGCCTCCCCGTGGATGAAAAGCTTCATCCATTTCTCACTGGGTGAACAAGAGACGGCCCTGGCCCTCATGGAAGAATCCCTCCGCCAGCGGGACGGATTGCTTGTCTATATGAAGACAGAGCCGCTCACCATCGGTCTTCACCATAATCCACGATTTCAACAGATCCTTCGGCAGGTCGGTCTTGTCGACTGACGTCCGATGCGGCATCCGGCATTCCATCCAATGCAAACGACCCCGTCATGAATTGGTATTGCTCCCCTCCGTCCATTCTGCTTGCCGCCTTTTCCGTTCTTTTCACTGCTTCCTGCGCGTTTGTTTCCGTTCAACCTTCAGCGGGAGATCTTCAACTGCAGCTTGAAGATGCCGCCCGATCCGTACGCGGCACCGTCGGCATCTACGTTCGCAACCTGGAGACCGGCGAAACCGCCGCCGTCAATGCCGACACGCTGTTCCCCACTGCAAGCATGATCAAGGTCCCCATTCTTTGCGGCGTATTCGACAAGATCGTCTCCGGCGATCTCGAGTACGATTCTGCGTATGTGTACCGGGATTCCCTGCTATATGCCGGCGTCGATATCCTCGGCTCCTTTCGTGACAGCGCGACGATCACGCTGAGCAAGCTCGTCATGCTCATGATCGCAACAAGCGACAACACTGCGAGCTTGTGGCTCCAATCGATGTGCGGCACTGGAACCGCGATCAACGACTGGCTGGAACGAAACGGCTTTCATGCGACACGCGTGAATTCGCGCACGCCGGGAAGGGAGGAACTCCGCAAACATTACGGATGGGGAATGACAACGCCCCGGGAAATGGCGGAGCTACTCGCCTACATCCGCGTCGGCAAGGCTGTACGGCCCGATGCGGGCGAGGAGATGTACAGGGTCTTGAGCAACATTTATTGGAGCGACGGAGCGCTGTCCCAGATCCCCCCGACGATCAACGCAGCGTCGAAGCAGGGGGCGGTCGACGAATCACGGTCAGAGGTCGTCCTTGTCAATGCACCTCACGGCGACTTTGTTTTCTGTGTCATCACGAAAGATCTGCAGGACACAAGTTGGAAAAGGGAAAACGAGGCCTCGACGCTGATCCGGAAGGTCTCATCCATGCTCTGGAACTATTTTGAGCCAAACTTCGGATGGTCGCCGCTTCCCGAATCTGAGAAGTGGCAAAAGTAAGTCCCAAAGAAGATTAACCGCGAATCCACGCGAATGAACACGAATTCTGCAAAAAACTGTTTTCGAGAATCATCAAGCCACGTTCGATCGCCGTATTATTAGCGTGTATTCGCGTCCATTAGCGGTTTGATCTTTTTTCCGGTTTCGCCGCCGGTACTTCCTTCGTACATTGCTTCCACTATTTTTTCCAACATCCCAAGGATACCACATGAAACATTTCCAATTCATACTCCTCTCTGTTCTGGCGGCTTCGCTGCTGTTGTTCGGCTGCGCGACACAACAGCCGGTCAAGCAGGATGCATCGCCGTCGTATGTCAACCTCGAGACGGTGAAGGCCGGAACATTCGACAATGGACGGATGTGGACGTTCGATTTCGCTCCCGTCGATTATTTTGCAAAAACGTATTCCTTCAATCCCACGAAGGCATGGTTCGAAAAGGCGCGTCTTTCCGCACTCCGTCTCCCCGGCTGCACTGCCTCTTTCGTATCGGAAGACGGACTCGTGATGACGAACCACCATTGTGCCCGCGGTTCGCTTGACCGTGTTCAGAAGGAAGGCGAGGACCTCGGTCGTGATGGATTCTACGCGCCGACGCTCGCCGACGAACGGAAGATCCCGAATTACTATATCGACCAGCTGGTCGTGATGGAAGACGTGACGGCTGAAGTACGGCAGGCTTTCGACAGCGGCGCCAACGATGAAGAACGCATCCAAAAACGCAACGCCAAGATGGCCGAACTGCAGCAACGGTATGCGGCGAAATTCCGCGAAACCTCGAAGGATTCAATGGTCTTCAGCGTCGTTACTTTCTACAACGGCGGGAAATATTCGCTGTACGGCTATCACCGGTATACGGACATCCGCATGGTGTTTGCTCCCGAAACGGACATCGCCTTCTACGGCGGCGACCCTGACAACTTCACGTATCCCCGCTATGACATCGACGTATCGTTTTATCGCGTGTATGATGTCGACGGAAATCCATTGAAAACACAGAATTTCTTCAAGTGGTCCGTTACAGGCGCTAAAGAAGGGGACGCGGTTTTCGTCATCGGCAACCCCGGTACGACGAACCGATTGCTGACGGTGTCCCAACTCGAGTTCAACCGCGATTATCGCTACGCCTATCAATTGTCTCTGATCGACAACTTGGTCGCGATCTACGGCAAGTTCCTTGCCCGGCACCCGGATAAGAAGATCCAGTATCAAAATACGCTGTTCGGTTTCTCCAATTCACAGAAGGCGATCGGCGGATACCTGGGCGGATACAGGGATCCCGTCGTTATGGCGAAGAAGAAGGATTTTGAACGCACCTTCCGGGCAGCGGTGTCGGCCAGAGGCGATCTTTCGTCGAGATACGGCACAGTGTGGGACGACATTGCGTCCTTCCAGCCGGCCAAGTCTGACATGTACTATCAGGTCAACGCCTACCAATGGCGAGGAAGGTCCGTTGTGTTTACTGTGGCCGCGAACCTGGTCGATTATGCCCTTCAAATGAAGTTGCCGGAGAACGAGCGGTACCCGCAGTTCAAGGGAGCGGGGCTCGAAGCGTTCAAAGGCCGTGTGTTCCCCCCAACGTTCGAGGATGAAATCCAGCGCGATATGCTCGCGTACCAGATAGGTGTCATCGCCAAGGACCTAGAGAGAAAGAACCCGCATATCTCCATGCTCCTTGGCGGACAAACGCCGGCTCAGGCTGCGGAACGGCTGCACACGGCATCCATCCTCCGCGACAAGGAAAAGGTGGCCGCACTTGTTGCGGGGAATCCCGACGACATCCTGAACTCGACCGATCCCATCCTTGGGTTTGTGGCCAAGAGCGACAACCTCGCGTCGGACATCCTCAAGCGATGGAACGACATCAGCGGAAAGGAAGCGGCAAAGGTTCAGATGCTCGGGATCGCCATGTATGAAGTGTATGGAACGAGCATTCCGCCCGACGCCAACTTCAACCTGCGCATTGCGGATGGTGTCATCAAAACGTACGATTACAACGGCACGATCGCTCCGCCGTTCACGACCTTCTACGGTATGTACGACCGGTACTATTCATTCGGAAAGAAGGACCCGTGGTCCCTGCCGGCGAAGTGGCAGAATCCTCCGCCGACATTCGACATGAGCACGCCGGTCAACCAGGTGTCGACGAACGACATCATTGGCGGCAATTCAGGGTCGTCCGTCATCAACATCAACCATGAAGTGGTGGGATTGGTCTTCGACGGGAACATGGAGAGCCTGCCGGGAAACATCATCTTTGACGATACAAAGAACCGGACCGTCTCGGTTCATACCGCAGGCATTCTTGAGGCGCTTGAGGATATTTACAAGGCGGACAGGATTGCGAAGGAGTTGAGGAGCAGCAAGGTGCAGTGAGAGTCGCGGGTAGTGCCGGTCCATAAAAGCAAAGATGGACACAAAGAACCACGAAGGTGAGTAAAAAAAGGGCCACAAAGAAAGATTTGTTCTTTGTGGCCCTTTGTGTCTTCTTTGTGGTCCTTCGTGTCCTGCTTTTCTATTTCACCACGCTTTCCACGATCTCCACTGATCCTTTCGCACCATCAATCCTGCACTTTGCTCCCAACGGCATCGTTAGTTTCTTCGGAATGTGTCCATATTGAACGTTCGCAAGCACCGGTCCTCCCACGTCTTTCGCATATTCGGCGATCACCTGATCGACCGTGAGGTGCGGCTTTGAGGGGTCGCTCGGGACGCAGTCGGAAAATTTCCCGAAGAGCATTCCTGCTGCACTTCTGAGATAGCCGGCGTTCCGAAGGTGCGCGAGCATGCGGTCGATGCGGTGGGGAGCCTCGTCGACATCCTCAGCCAGTAGAACCACGCCTTTCATCGATGGACAGTAGGGCGTTCCCATCAGACTCAAGAGCAGGGAAAAATTCCCGCCAATCAGCCTTCCTGTCCCTGACCCTGCTTTTAGCACCCTGACCCGCTCTTCGTCGGGATTTTTCAAAAGGGTCGTTTTCGCAGGTGTGCCGATCATTTTCCAGAAGTGCTCCTCCGTATATGGATCGATCTCCTTCCACATCTCTACACCCGACATCGGCCCGGAGAACGTGATCAAGCCTGTCTTCTTGAAGATGGCGAGCTGTAATCCCGTTATGTCACTGTAACCGACGATGATCTTGGGATTTTTTTTCAGAGCGGCGTAATCCACGCCGCGGAGCAATCGCGGCGTCCCGTATCCGCCCCGGATGGCGATAATAGCTTTGACGCGCTTGTCACGAATGAATCCG
>MHAK01000119.1:0-599 GCA_001802945.1 Ignavibacteria bacterium RIFCSPLOWO2_12_FULL_56_21
ATAATCCCGGCGAGGGCTGGGTCGAGAATGTCCAGTTCAATTCCCACTACTGGAATCGAAGCGCCGGATATCCCAAAAATGTCAGCCCGAACCCGAGCAGTCCGACCGTTTACCAACAAGCCAATCTCGACGCCTTGAAGATCGGCTCCTGCGCCAATGAACACCAGGCCGGTAATTTTGTGTATGCAGCCAAACGCGGATTATATTTTGTGAATGACGGAGGCGCATGCATTTCGGACATCTTTATGCACGGTACGGACGCCGGTTCCTACGGCATTTCAATCGAGAGCCCTGCGGGTTCGCAGCTGAATTTCATTAATACTCAGCTGGTCCTGACGTCGACCGCATCGCAAAGTTACATCCACACCGGAGTCGGTTTTGCCGGGGTGGCGCGTTTCTTCAATACGCTTGAATGGGGTGTTCAGACCGCTCTGTCCGCGAGCATCAACGGCAGCGGGCTTGTGTCACTGCAGCAACTCAATACCTCGGCCTCTGGCGTGGATCTGACGGGGGGCGAGAGCGATGTCTCCGGTCTCTCCATGACGCAAGCGATGACGACGCAATTTATAATCGGGGCGGGCGTCGTTGCCTCCAAGCTC
>MHAK01000119.1:626-14067 GCA_001802945.1 Ignavibacteria bacterium RIFCSPLOWO2_12_FULL_56_21
AAAAGGGGCTTACGGCTTCGCAACGGGCTGGGAATTGTCCGAACCGCAAAACCAGTGGAATAACACGGTCTATACGGCAGATAACGTGGGTGCACCGGAAGGATTTACTCGTCCTCAATGTTCGACTGTGAGCATCGAAGGGGGGCATGCGTTGACGATGAATGTAAGGGACAACAGCGCTTCCGCATCCTCCGTGTATTTCAAGTTGTTCAAAATGAAAGTGCCCGTGTTCTCTACAACTGTGCTGCGGTATTCGTTGAACCCGCAGAGTGAGTTGGGCAGGCGGGTTCATGTTGATCTTCTCTTCGTAGACGGAAGTCGTCTGTCAGAATTTCAGCCGCTCGCAAACGACGGCGCATCCTTGCAAAGTCCACGCGGCAGTATGCAGGCATGGTCGTCGGTCGTATGTTCCGTCGGAATATACGCCGCGGGCAAGGCTATCCAGGAGATTCTCGTCGGCTACGACAACGCCGGCGACATCGGCAATGTCACCGCGTATCTCGACAGCATCGAAATCGTCATTGCCGGCGATGTGCCGCCGCCATGGTCGAAGACAGACGTAGGCGCTGCGGAGCCGGCGGGAAATGCGGCGATTGAAGACGGGCTTTGGTATGTTCTGGGAGGCGGGACCGGCCTGCAATATACCGGCGACAAATTCCACTTCCTTTCCCGGCCATTCACGGGTAACGTCTGTATCACGGCTCAATTGGAAGGCTTGGAACAGGTGACTGGTCCGTCGTTTGCGGGCGTGATGATCAGAGAATCACTGTTGCCAAACTCCAGGTCTATCATGGTGGGCGTGTATCCCCAATACGGCCTCCAGACGTCCTTTCGGGTGACCCCAACGGGTCCAGTGACGACAATCACACATGACGCAGGGTCAAAGTCGGCACCGCGATGGCTCCGTGCGGTTCGAACGGGTAATGTATTCAGTACATTCACTTCCGTAGACGGCGAAGCCTGGCTGGATACGCTTCACACCGTCACGTTGGCGATGGATTCAACGCAATCCGTTGGATTGGCAGCAAGTTCCGGATCGGGAAGTGAGACGATCGATACGCGCTTCACGTCGGTGTCCGTCACAGTCACACCTGCAACGAGTGTCAGCGAACCGGTCCATCAACTCCCCGCGGATTTCCAGCTGTACCAGAACTATCCCAATCCCTTCAATCCGATGACAACGCTGCGATACGCGTTGCCCCGGACCAGTTCGGTCGATATTGAGATCTACAATACCATGGGGCAGAGAGTGGCTGTGCTCGTTCGTGCTGAACAAACGGCAGGAGAATATCGCGTGCAATGGAATGGCATAAACGGGTCCGGCACGCAAGCGGCAAGCGGAGTCTATATGTGCCGGATGCGCATACACAGCGCGCTCAACGGCCGATCGGAACTCCGGGTGTTGGGTAAGAAGTTGTTGCTCCTTCGCTAGCGAATGATGCGATTGACGCTGACATATTTCGCGTGTGCGGCAGGGGCCGTGTTCGGTGGCGTGCCGGGAATGTCGCTCTCTGCGCAGAATCTACCCGCTTCACCGGGGAGAGTAAACACAGCTACGCTCACTGGAAAGGTCATGTGCGGATATCAAGGTTGGTTTGCAGTACCGTCGGACGCGATCAATCGCGGTTGGTACCATTACGCGATGGGAGGCGTGTTGGAGCCCGGCAGGTGCAAGTTCGACCTTTGGCCGGACATGTCAGACATGGGGGACGACGAAAAATACGCCGCCCCGGGGTTTGTGACAGCAAGTGGAGAACAGGCATACCTCTTCAGTTCGCAGAACAGGACAACGGTCGTCCGTCATTTTCGATGGATGCAGGACTACGGCATTGACGGAGTGTTCGTTCAGCGTTTCGCCTCAGAAGTACGGGGCGCAGGACTGACGCAGTTCAACAACGTCCTCGAAAGCTGTCGTGCCGGAGCCCGCCTGCACGGACGATCATATGCAGTGATGTACGACCTCTCGGGATTGAAGCTTGGTCAGACGTCATCCGTCATTGCGGACTGGAAAATGCTCGTCGGTACCAAGAAGATCACGAATGACCCGACGTACCAACGTCACAATGACAAGCCGGTCGTTGCAGTATGGGGCATCGGCTTCAGCGACGGACGCCAGTATACGTTGCAGGAATGTGAAGCGCTCGTCGACTTTCTGAAGAACGACACGACATATGGAGGCTGCACGGTGATGGTCGGCGTTCCGACGCACTGGCGGACGCTTCAGGGGGACGCCGTAGCCGATTCGCTGCTCTTGACGATCTGTAAAAAGGCGGACATTGTCAGTCCGTGGTTTGTTGGCCGCCCCCACACGCTCGAAGCCGTCTCTACACACGCTGAGGGCGTTGTCGTGCCGGACCTTGCCTGGTGTACGTACTACGGCAGGGAATACCTGCCCGTGGTCTTTCCCGGGTTCAGCTGGCATAACATGAAGCCGGAATCTCCGATGAACCTGATACCGCGGCTGAAGGGGAAATTCCTGTGGTCGCAGTACTACAAGTATATCGGCTCGGGTGCGACGATGATCTATCAGGCTATGTTCGATGAGATCGACGAAGGCACGGCGATCTTCAAGTGCACGAACGATCCGCCGGTCGGTGCCAGCATGTTCGTGGATTACGAGGGACAACCGACCGACACCTATCTCTGGCTCGCCGGTCAAGGCGGCAGGATGTTGCGTCGGGAAGTGGCGTTGTCCGACAGCATTCCGCCGAGGTCCCCGGCTGACGTAGAGGACCGCGGCGAGGAGCATCCGCAGGGATTCCAACTCGATCAGAACTATCCCAACCCGTTCAATCCCGGGACGCAGATCGGTTATGAAATACCGGAGGATACATTTGTAGACATTTCAATCTACAGCTTGGTGGGCGAAAAGGTCGCGACGCTTGTCAATCGTACCCAGCCGGCGGGCAGGTATCGAATAGCCTGGGACGGCATGAATGAGGAGGGGTTGAAAATGCCGAGCGGCGTCTACGTGGGTCGATTACACTCGTCGTCGTACTGTATGTCGAAGAAAATGGTTCTCATCCGCTAACAACGTCAACGATGCGATTTCTGAGCGACACGGATTACATTGTCATTGCCGCCTACCTGCTTGTGCTGGTCGGGCTTGGGTTCTATGTGCGGAAGCGGGCGTCGAAAAGCATCGAGGATTACTTCCTGGGCGGTAAACGTCTGCCATGGTGGGCCATGGGTATCTCGGGAATGGCGTCGTATCTCGACATGGCAGGGACCATGTTGATCGTCTCGTTCCTGTACATGCTCGGACCTCGCGGGCTCTTCGTGGAATTTCGCGGCGGCGCCGTTCTCGTACTGGCATTCATGCTTGTGTGGACGGGCAAATGGCACTACAGATCGCGTTGCATGACGGGAGCGGAATGGATGGAATATCGTTTCGGAACGAATTGGGGCGGCCAGGCCGCTCGGCTCATTTCGGCTGTCGCCGTTATCGTGACGACAGTCGGGATGCTTGCGTACATGATCAAGGCACTGGGGATGTTTATGTCGATGTTCCTGCCGTACTCTCCTGCTCAGTGCGCCCTTGCGATGATCGGCGTTGCGACGCTCTACACGATCGTCTCAGGATTCTACGGCGTCGTGTACACGGACATGTTCCAGTCGATGATCGTGTTCTCTGCGATCGTCGTCATCACCTTCTTTGCCGCGCTGCGGGTTTCCAGTGCGGAGGGTCTGGCCTCTGTTGCGTTCAACGTTACGGGCGACGCCCGGTGGATGAGCTCGTCACTTCCCTGGCACGCCGACATGCCTCGGGGATACGAAGCATACCAGAACCTGGCGCTGTTTGCCCTCTTCTATTTTGTGCGCAACGCGTTCATCGGCATGTCTTCGGCAGGAGCGGACCCGAGGTACTTCGGGGCCCGAAGCGAGCGTGAATGCGGAACGATGACAATGCTCTGGACTTCGCTGATGATGCTCCGGTGGCCGATGATGATCGGCCTCGCGGTCCTGGGGCTGTTTCTTGTGAACGGCCTCTTTCCCGATCAATCGGTGACTGCGCAGGTTGCAGACGTGATCAAAACGCACGTACAGGGGGTCTCCAAAGAACGATGGGCGGATACGTTGGCCGATATTCAGAATGTCCCGGGTATGTTTCCATCTCAAGTGATCGGCGGCATTCAGTCCCTGCTCAACGATGACTGGCAGACAAAACTCCATCTGGTGAGCTTTGAAGGGACCGTCAACCCAGAACGGATCGTTCCGGCGGTGATCCTGCTCTCCCTGCCCGTGGGTTTCCGCGGATTTCTGCTGATCGCGTTCATCGCCGCCGCCCTCTCTTCGTTCAATGCGACCGTGAATACGACGACGGGATATTTCACGCGCGACATGTATCAGCGCCACATGAGGCCGCGAGCCACGAACAGGGAATTGATCGCCACGTCGTATCTGTTCACCGTTGCGCTTGTATCCGCCGGCTTGGTGCTTGCGCACAACATCCACAGCATCAACCAGATCTGGGGGTGGATCATCATGGGACTCGGGGGAGGACTGGCGATCCCCTCGCTGTTGAAATTCTATTGGTGGCGATTCAACGGTGGCGGATTTGCCATAGGCACGGCGGTGGGCATCGCGGCGGCGATCGCTCAATCATTCCTCCGGCCCGGGCTTCCGGAGTGGCAACAGTTCGGCCTCGTTGCGATCGTATCCCTGATCGCGACCGTTCTCGGCACATATCTCACTGAGCCGACGGATGACCGGGTGTTGAAGCATTTCTACGAGACCACAAGGCCGTTCGGTCTTTGGAAACCATGCCGGGACCGGATGGATCCGGCGGCGCGTACTGCAATGCAGCGTGAGCACACGAATGATCTCTTGGCGATTCCTTTTGTGCTGTGCTGGCAGGTCACGCTGTTCCTCTTGCCCATGCAGCTCATGATACGGTCATACGCCGCGTTCCGCTCCACGTTGGTCCTGTTCGTCATCGGTATGGCGGGAATGTACTGGTTCTGGTACAGACACCTGCCCCTGCGGACGTCTCCCGTACTTCAGAGTATCGCAGAGCCTGTAACATCGCATACTGCACGCGGCGGCGTGTAAGCCTCAGGCCCTCTTCACAAAGTCACGGTTGATCAATCTCACGACATTCTGCGGACAACCCATGGCAACGAAAAAGAAATACGAGGCCCTGCGCGAGAAGATCATTGCTCACATCAAGAAGCATGATCTCAAGCAGAACGACCAATTGCCGACGGTGCGCGATCTGATCGAGAAGTTCCACTACAGTTATGCGACCGTTCATCGAACGCTGATTGAAATGGAGAATGAAGGTACGATCACCAAACAGCATGGCAAAGGATTGTATGTCAACAGAATTCCCTCAAAGTCGGGACACAACAAGAATGTCGCCCTCATCATTCCCAAAGACTTCAGCGCACACAGAATCATGCTCGATGTTCTTTCCGGGGTCCGGTCCGCACTCGAAAAAGCGAACATCAGTTTTATCGTTTCCATTTCCAATATGAGCCATGAGAAGGAAAAGGAAACCATCGCCAAGCTGCTCGCAAAGCAAGTTGACGGAATGATCATCTTTCTTGAGGACCACTACAAGGAGGATTATTCCCACATCACGGCATTGAAGCAAAGCAAGTATCCGTTTGTCCTTATCGATCGATACATCCCCGGACTGGAAACGGACTACGTCGTGATCAACAATCATGATGCCATGGCTCGTGTCTGTTCCTACCTCAAATACAATCGTTCGTGCGACGAGATCGTCTTTGTACCTTCGAATGACTCGTCGATCGCGGCATCTTCATCGGACGAGAAACAACTCGGCTTTCGCTCTGCGATCAAAATGCTCTACGGCAAGGAACGGGCGACCGTGCTGATGCTGGAAGAGCTTGTCAATAAGCTCAACGTGCTCTGCAAGACGTACAACAACGTCGGAGTGTGCCTCAATCACGACACGATGCTCAGGGACTTTCAGCAGGAGCTGGAAACGGCCAAAATGACCATTCCGGCAAACTGTCACATCTTTGGATACGATCGCAGCTTTGATAACACAACGTATCCGACGGTCGAACAATTCAATGATGAAATGGGACGAAAAGCCGCCGAGATACTGATTGAAAAACTCAAACACCCGACCCGGCCAGTGACGCAACTGCGTTTGAATACAAAGCTCGTCTTTCCGAACGGAACCGGCGGGTTCCAGATGGACAATTGATGACTGAACCGAACACGCGCCCGAAGGACCTCATAATGCGACGACGAACCCTACTCACCATGCTCACGGCCATGTTCTTGTGTTGCCTGGCCGCGTGCTTCCTGACTTCAAGCAACCTAGATCCTGTCGATTACGTCGACCCCAATATCGGGGGAGCGGGTCACATCCTGCAGCCGACCGTACCCGTTGTGCAGCTGCCCAACAGCATGGTCAGGCTGGCTCCGCTCCGTACGCCGGAGGTTCTGGACAAGTACTTGGCGCCGAAGATCTATGAGTTCCCGTTAAACATCACGTCCCATCGCATCGCGGATGCGTTCGCGATCATGCCGACATCGGGGCCGGTATCGGTGAACAGGAAGGCGGTTGCTTCGGAATACGACCACAGCCTGGAAACGGCGACGCCGTATTATTACTCCGTTCTGCTCGAATCCTTCGACATCAACACGGAGTACACTGTTACCGAGCACTCGGAGTATTTCAGGTTTTCTTTTGCACGACCGGGAGAGTCGAACATTCTTCTGCGTGCTCACAAGAAAGGGATGCTGGAGGCCATCGGCGATCGCCAGGTCCGCGGCTATGAGGACGACCTCAATGTCCGGTATTATTTCTTTGCCGAGTTTGATACCCCCTTTATGTCGAAAGGGACGGCACTCGGGGATGTTATTACCCCGGGGAGTGGCAAAGTCGAAGGTGAAATGAACACGCTCTATGTAAGCTACAACGCCCCCGGGCCGCTCACCGTGGGAGCGCGGATCGGTCTGTCGTACATCAGCCTTGACCAGGCTGAACGGAATGTGAAGACTGAGATTCACGGCTGGGAGTTTGACGTTGTGAGGGATCGTGCTCGCGAGATGTGGAATCGGACCCTGGGGAAGATCAGAGTGGAAGGCGGCACAGAGAAGCAGCGAAGAATATTCTACACTGCTCTCTACCGGTCGCATGAACGAATGGTGGACATCTCCGAGGAGGGAAAATACTACAGCGGGTTCGACAACCAGATCCATGATGACGGCGGCCATGACTTTTACGTCGACGACTGGCTCTGGGACACCTACCGAAGCCTGCATTCTCTCCAGCTTCTCCTGGACCCCGACAAGAAGCTCAATATGATCCGGTCGTATGTGAGGATGTTTGAGCAAGGGGGATGGATCCCATCCTTCCCTCTTCTCAGAGGAGACCACCCTTGCATGATCGGCAATCACTCCGCATCGATGATCACGGACGCCTATCTCAAGGGCCTTCGCGACTTCGACGTGGAAAAGGCATACGAAGGCCTCAAAAAAAATGCGATGGAAGCCACGATGCTTCCGTGGGCGAACGGACCGATGACAGAGCTCGACAAAGTCTATCTTGAGAAAGGCTTTCTGCCCGCGCTCCCACCCGGGAAGAATGAGTGGGTCAAAGAGGTCCATTCGTTTGAGCGACGACAATCCGTCGCTGTGACGCTCGAACACAGTTACGACGACTGGTGCCTGGCGCAACTGGCGCAGGCTCTCGGCAAGAACGACGACCATGCGTACTTCATGAAACGCGCTCTCAACTATCGGACGATGTACGATTCGAGGACAGGGTTCATGTCCCCGAAGACCGCGGATGGGAAATGGATCGAGCCGTTCGATCCGAAGCTTTCCGGGGGACAGGGTGGAAGGGCGTATTTTGCAGAATGCAACTCGTGGACCTACACATGGAGCGTGCAGCACGATGTGCAGGGGTTGATGAACCTCATGGGTGGCCGCGAACGCTTCATCGAGCGGTTGAATCAGCTTTTCAACGAGGGACTGAACACGGACAAGTTCTTCTTCATCGGGCAGTTTCCCGACGCAACGGCTCTCAACGGGCAGTTTGCCATGGGAGACGAGCCGAGTTTCCACATTCCATACCTCTACAACTACGCAGGGGCCCCTTGGCGTACGCAGAAGATCCTTCGACAGCTAATGGACGTCTGGTTTGACGACGACCCGCTTGGCATCTGCGGAGACGAGGATGGCGGCGCGATGTCTTCATGGTATGTCTTCAACGCCATGGGATTCTATCCCGTCACACCGGGCATGCCCGTCTACAACATCGGCAGTCCCATCTTCGAAAAGGTCACGCTCTCATTGGGAAATGGGAAGGAATTCATCGTCGAGGCGAAGGACGTGTCGGCGAAGAACAAATACATACAGTCCGCGACGCTGAACGGAGACCCGCTGAACAAGCCCTGGTTTGAGCATGCGACGATTGCGAACGGCGGCAAGCTTGTGCTGGTGATGGGGCCCCGGCCGAATAAGGCATGGGGAAGCAGGCCGGAAGACGCGCCCCCGTCGATGAGCGCACCGGAAGAAACGCGCCAAGATTTTTGAGTACCAGCAGCGGAGGAAAGAAATGAAGACTCGAACGAACATTGTGGGCATATTCGTAGGCGCGGTCTTGCTGTTGGGCGGAGAATCGTTGTATTCCCAAAGCGACACGCTTCGTTTTGCGTTCGTCAGCGACTTGCACTTCGGACAGTCCACGTACCTGGGCGAGCAACTGACACCGGACATCTGGCTTCGCAAAGCCCTGGCGGGCATCGAACGGAAGAAAGCGGATTTCATTTTTCTGGGGGGCGATCTCATCACGTCGAGCAATTCCATCGAACAGTATGCAATGTTCGATTCGGTGATGGTCACCGCCACGCCCTGGTATCCGATGGCGGGAAACCACGATATCAGCGAGGGAGCATCGGCGACGCTCGACAAGATCGCGACATGGATTCAGCGCGGCTACGGCCGCGGGCCGAACAACCGGGAATACTACGGATTCGTTAAAAAGGGGGTCGGCGCGTTCTTCGTGCTCAACACGCAGGCGCCCTATTCGACCGACCCGGCAGTGAAAGCTCGCGCCGATTCACAGTTGGTGGAGATGGACGCATTCTTCACCGCCAATGCCGCCGTGCCGAACAAATTCGTCTGTTCGCATGTTCCGCTGTTCATCACGTCGCAGCTCGAGGACAGCTCGGGGTATTTCGCCCTCGGACCGTGGTATCGCTCGCGCGTCATTGCCCTGATGAACAAGCACAATGCGCATTCCTATCTGGCGGGCCACAGGCATGAGCATGACCAGAAGACCGATGGGGCGATCACGGTCTACACGAATACGGCGCTCAGCTTTCAGCTCGGAACCGGAAACCAGCGCGGCTATTACATCTACACCGTCACCGCAGGGTCTTTGAAAAGGGACTTCTACCCTTTATCGCTGGAACCGGACGCCGTCCGATGGAAATGGATCGCGTACGGTGATACACGAACAAACGATGCGGCACATCGATCTGTGCTCCAGTCGATGAAGAACAATACACCGGACTACAAATTCATCATTAACGTCGGCGACGACGTCGAGGACGGTACAAATGTGCTTCTTTGGAATACCTGGCAGACCGCGTGTGACCAGATCCTGGGAGGCACAGGTCAGTCAAGCGTTCCGCCGAAATACATGACGGCGGCGGGAAACCACGAGAAACTGGAATTTGGCGGGTTGGCGAATTGGAGGACGTTCATGTCGGGCCAGGTGACGCAGTTTGGCAACGACGGGAAATATTTCACGTTCGACTACGAGGATGCGCGCTTTGTCGTGTTGTATTCGGAGACGGAGAACGACGCCGCGCAGCAGCAATACTACTTGGATGCGATCAAGAACAATCCCAAGAAATGGCTGTTCGCCGTCTGGCACAAGCCCATCTTTGACTTCGGGCCAAAGGTATACGAAGCCGGGATCCACCAGAACTGGGGGGCGCCGTTCTACCAGAACGGAGGCGACATCATCTTTATGGGCCACGCCCACCAATACGTTCGCACCGTGAAGTTGAATTTGAACGGCGAAATGAATCCGCCGCTCGACCCAATCAATGGGACGACGCAAGTCATTACCGGTAATGGAGGCGCTCCCTTGTATCCGGTCGATGAGAATTCCGACGGCAACGGCTACATGGTGGCGTATTCGTTCGACCAGAACAACAGTTGGTTCTACGGCTACACCGAATTAACGGTTGACGGTGACACGCTCTACCTTCGCCACTTCAGCGCAAACGGCGTCGTCATGGATGAAGAAGTGTATTATCCCAACCACAAACACAATGTGGGGGTCCATTTTCATCTCAGTACCCAGACAGTAGGCTCTGGAGAAGTGCTGAAGTCTCCGTCCGACTCCACGTATCCAATCGGCTCGAGGGTCGTTCTCACGGCGGTGCCTGCGTTGGGGTGGAAATTCGACGGATGGAGCGGAGACCTGACCGGACTGTCGAACCCCGACACCGTGATGATGGACACCGTGAAGAACATCACTGCAACCTTCAGTGAGATCCCGGCAGGCCTGTATGAGATTAGGATACACACGGTGGGCACAGGCACAGTCGTGACGGACCCTGCGGGGCCGTACTTTGCCAGCGGCAGCACAGTCACACTCCTTGCCAAACCGGATTGGGACAGCAAACTTGACAGCTGGAGCGGAGACCTCACCGGTTCGGATACCTCCGTGACGATCAGTATGGACGGCCACAAGAGCGTGACGGCGACGTTCAGAAAGCTGAAGACGTGCCTGCTCAACGTGCGACCGTTGTCGCACGGAAGCGTGACGCTCGATCCTTCACGAGGAACGTATGTGGAAGGGTCGGAAGTGCAGATTACCGCGGTGCCCGAAACAGGGTGGGAATTCCATGAATGGTTGGGAGATGTGAACGGCACTGCAAGCAGCATGGCGGTCACGGTGAACTCGGATCTGGATGTTCGTCCGGTATTTCGCCTGATCGGCGGAGGCTTGCAAGATTTCGAAGCGACACATGACACCTACATCCAGGGATCCTTCAGCGCTTCGAGGAATTTCAATGCGGATAGCTGTTTACGCGTTCGTGAAGGAACCTCGGATCTGAACAGATACCGGGCATATGTGCAATTCGACGTTCAAGGAATCGTGGGAAATGTGCTCGGGGCGGTCGTAAAAATGCGTGCCCGGGATTCGGGATTACCGGACGGCAGCGGCATCGGAGCCGGCGTGTATGAGGTGAGCGTCGATAGCTGGACGGAAAGCACACTAAAATGGACCGGAGCGCCGGCGGCGGCCAGCAGGCTCGATACCATGAATATCGTGAACGCGGGGTTGATCTACGGTTGGGACGTGGGTTCGTATGTGACGGCCGAAGCGGCGGGAGACAAAGTGGTAAGCGTGATGTTCAAGGACTTCAAGTCCATGGACAAGCGCGTTGATTTTGAGCGCCGGGAAGACGGCAAGGGTCCGGTGTTGACCGTTCTGACCGACATGTCGACAGGCGTGGAGCAGGGGGAGATCCTGCCGACAAGATATGCGCTCAAGAATAACTATCCGAATCCGTTCAATCCGGAGACGACCATCAGTTTTGAAGTGCCCAAAGAAGGATGGGTGTCGCTGAAGGTGTACGATGTCTTGGGCAAAGAAGTGGCGACGCTGGTCAACGTACACATGCATCCGGGTGTACATCGGGTCCGGTGGAATGCAGGTGCGATGCCGACCGGAGTGTATATCTGCCGGATGACGGCGCCCAACTTTGAAGACTCTCTCAAGATCATCTTCATGAAGTAACACGGAACAGATGGAAGAATCGGCGTGAACATGAATTTCACACCACGTATCTCCGCACGGGTTGCGGTTCTCGCCATCTGTGCGGCGTTTTCCGGCCTTGACACACACGCCTTGTCGCAGGACAAGAGCTTCATTCTCATCGGTGATGTCCACTTTGACAAGCTCACGCTTCACGATATGTCGTGGCTCCAGACGAACTATCCGAACGACGTTGCGCAAGTCAATAATTATTCACAGATAACCCAGAATAATTTCAGCGCATTCATTTCGGAGCTTCTGCATCAGTCGCAGATCGTGACGCCGGTTGTGGCGGGAATGCTGCAAATGGGGGACCTGCAAGAGGGACTTGCCGGGAACATCACGCTCGCCACGCAAATGGCGCAGGAAGCGAGAGATTCCCTTCGGGCGCCTTCTTTCATCCCTCCGTGGATCCTTGTCAAAGGGAATCACGAGGTCACCGGTCCCGGCGGAGCGGAGGCGTTCAACAGCATCATCCTGCCGTTCGTCGCATCGGAACTGAATCAATCCATCCCCGGAACCTCGTACGCCACCCGCATCGGCGATGTGCAGATCATTGTCATCGACTGCTACGACAGAACCAACGTAATACCGTTCCTCAGGAGTCAGCTCACCGGCTCGGACGCGAGATTCAAGATTGTTGCGACCCACATGCCTGTCATACCGGTCACAGCCAGGCTGTGGCATATCTTTCAGGATGATGCGGCCAACAGGGACACATTGCTCAACCTCCTTGCAATGCACAAGGCGCTTGTCGTATGCGGCCATCTGCACAAGTATTCGGTCGTGTCGCGAGCGACGCCCTATGGCCCGGTCGTGCAGGTCATGGCGGCGAGTGTCATCAGCGATCGGAACCGGCATACGCCGAGCTATTACGTCACGTCATTCGGCCCCTCGTTGGTCGATCTGGAACCCGGCTACGACAACAAGTCGTATTTGACGATTGAAGCGCGTTCAATCAGGTCGTACCGGATGGCGGAAATGCCCGGATACGCGGTCCTCAAACTGAACGGCACGACCGGCGCACGGAGGCTCGATGTCTTCGCCGGCCTCGGCGAATTTCTCTATGAGACCGTTGACCTCTCGACCTTCGGCATGCATGCCGATACCAGCGGCATGGGGGAAATCGTCATGTCGCCGAATGATTCGGTCTTCCTGGCAGAGACCAAGGTCGCGGTGCGTGCCGTTCCGGCGCTCGGCTGGAAGTTCGACGGTTGGAGTGGCTCTCTCTCGGGTACGCTGAATCCTGACACCGTCGTCATGAACGGCGAGAAGAACATCTCGGCGGCATTCAGTCAGATCCCGGCCGGTCAATACGAAATACGGACGACGATCGAAGGGTCGGGCGTCGTCGTAGCTTCTCCGGCAGGTCCGTATTACAGTCCCGGGACCGTCGTGACGCTGACAGCGTGTTCGGACGCCGGGAGCACGTTCAGCGGATGGGGCGGCCAAGCAAGCGGATCAGACACATCGATAACGGTGACCGTGGATAGCCATCTCCAGGTGACCGCGAAGTTCAGGGCTCTCGGGGTCTTCAGCATCAATGCGATCTCCGGCCCCCATGGAACCGTCATCTTCGACCCTTCAGCCTCCACGTATCTGGAAGGGACTAAAGTTCAGCTCAACGCAATTCCCGAGTACGGTTGGGAATTCGCAGAGTGGTTGGGGGAC
>MHAK01000120.1 GCA_001802945.1 Ignavibacteria bacterium RIFCSPLOWO2_12_FULL_56_21
AGTGTCCACCTTGATAAAATCCACGTCCGAGACCCGGTGTTGCTGCAGCTGGTTGTCGAGAGTATCAAATTGTATCCGCGTGGTTTCTACGATATCGAAGCGCTCCCGCTCAGGGAACTCATCCAGAAACTCCCGATGGGGTTTGAACAAGGAGGAAACCTCCTGCTTCCTCGTCAGATAAAAGTCTAAAACCGCTTTCTCTCTGTAAAGCCCGGTATTCCAATACTCCAATTGGGGATCGGCGGACCTTGCCAGATTGGCGAAGGCCCGTTGGTCAGGTTCGAATCCGATGACACGCAGATATCTCTGGGCCCGCCTCCAGGCCTGGGACAGGCCGCCGCTGGCCCCTATATCCATCAGGACCACCGGAAATTCCCGATAGTAATGCTCACAAAAAAGGGGGTCTATAAAGATGTCCATCTTTTGCTAATGGATCCCATACGCATTTTTAGCCATGAGATGAAGCCGGCGAGCCCGGTTGCGGTAATAAAAATCCAGCCCGCCGCGCAGGATAAACTCCTGATAGTCCGCGGGACTATCAGGGGCCATCTCGTCCCTCAGTAGGGCGAGAGGATGGCTTGCCTTGGAGTTCAGACCGCGAATCCCGCTGCAAGAAAACCTATAACGCTTTCCTATAACCTCACAGGAGGAGGCATCGATGCTTTCAATGTTTCCAAAGGGATAGGCAAACCACGTTACGGGCCGACCTAGCTGTTTTTCCAACAGATCTGCCGACCCGAAGACTTCCCTCTCCACCTCGCCGGCGCTCAACTGGGAGAGTCTACGGTGAAACGCGGTGTGCGAACCCACCGTATGTCCCAAAACCGCCAAGTCTTCTACGTCTTTCCATGAGAGCAGAGCCGGCTCTTCTGCAAAGCGAGGCAACGGCTGCCCGTCGAATATGTATCTTGTGATGGCCACCTGCTGTTTCCCCTGCGGAACAGTCAAAAGCCCGGGGCAGACAAAAAATAATCCCTTCACACCATATCTATGAAGAACCTCTTTGGCTAACAACAGCTGGGACTTGAAGCCATCGTCGAAGGTAAACAAAACAGGGACTCGGCCGTTGGTGGCCGTGGGGACCCTTCCCTCCAAGATAGCCTCGGCCTGATCCGGTGTGATGATCGCGTGACTGGCAAAAATACGCTGCACAAGCCGCTCAAAACCGTTCCACTGCTCCTTGGGGATATGGTGAAAGAGGAGCATGCGGAATTCCGTTGGCGACGCACCTCCCTCAAGCCGCGAGAGGAGCTTACGGGCCAACAGTAGAAACTTGGCACCCCGGTATCGAAGAGGACGTATGCGCCTACCCTCGTTTCAGTTTTCCGCGGCCTTGCGGGCCCTGCGAATCCGCAAGTTGATGACTTTGCTGATCCATCCTCCATCATCCGCCGCGACTTCGCCTACCAGCCGGTGGGGCACGCCGCCCAGGCCAGCCTTGAAGTGGTAGATGCCGGAAGGAGTGATCTTCGGATCCATCCCGCCCAGATCAAACCAGCGATAGCCCTGCCTCTTCATTTCGCACACAGCACGCCACAGCAGCAATTGGCCAGCATTGACTCGACGGCCATCCTCGTTAATCGCCCCGGCAAGGTACTCCGTAGTATCGCCGTATTTCGCTATGAGGACAGCGCCTAAGGTTTTACCCTGCTGTCCGGTTGCAAAAACCCACGGTTTTCGCTCGACGGGCAATAAGGCATGGAGTTGGGAGAGCAGATCCGGCGTGACACTGGTGCGCAATGTGCGCTCACCGATCATCTGGCGATACTCATCCAAAAATAGTCTGAGAAGGTTGTCTTCTGATCCAGACTCGACTGCCAGCCCTAATCGCTCCGCCTTATTCAAGCAGTTCCGCCACTTCTGCTGTAATTGCTGCCGCAATCGATCAACCGGAAAGGAAAGATCGATTCTCGCCGACGCCCAACTCGAGGAACTCCCATCAACGCGAAACCCGAGTCCTTCTAACGCACTGAGACTAACCTCTCCTTCACGATTGGGGGGCGCCACGCGTAGAACCATATGCCGCTCATCCACCCAGTGCTGTCGCAGCCGGCTCATCATCTCCAGCAAAATGGAGCAGTCTGTATCTTCGTGTCTTCTCCAAAGCGGGCCACGGTTGATCCATACCAACCCGCCTTGAAGCCACGGAATAGTCCTGACCAAAGCCTGAACAGCTCCTACAATATGCTGGCCTTCCATAAAAACCGCGCGCTCGACCTTCCATGAGCCGGTCTTGAATTTGGCGCTCCCGTACTCCCAAGTCTGGATCAAACTGAGGTCCTGAAAGTCGGAGATCAGATCTGTCCATTCCGCCTGCCCGAAGGGCCGATGGATCAAGCGAAGCATCCAGCTTACCCATTGCTTCCAAGGCTGGCGGAAAGCGCGCGTGCCATGGCATCGATCTCGATTGCCGTGAGTGTCTGATGCAGCGGAAGCAGCAGCAGGCAACGATGGAGATCGACAGCCGCCTCGTACCTCTTGGGCTCTGCCAGGACTTCGGGAGGAAGGGCCGGCCACTGGTCAGCGGGAAATCCTTGAGACCGCAATTTTTCCCCTATCCCCTTGCTTACATGCTCCAAGAGAACAGGAAAGACATAAGGGCATACGGCCTCTGGCAATGCCGGAAAGAGGGGAACACAGTGATCCAGTTGCTTGCTCCAGTCCAGGAGTCTCAGGTAGTGGGCCCTTCGCCTTTCGATGACTTCTTCCAGCCCTCTCTCCATGATACTCAGGAGTCTCAAGGTAAACCCATCGCAGTTTTCCGGCCCAATTGCTCCATCGGCGGCATCGCCAGCGGAACGCGCGCCGTTCCCGTTTTTCCACAAAAAATGCCAGGGGAGATGGCAGGAGAAGAGGATGCGTTGGGCGACGCGCCGCGACAGCCACCGCCCGGTTTCTCCCGCCAGTGGAATTTTCCACAACGCCCCGGCCGGCTCCTCCTCCAAACCGCGCGCCGATATCAGAATCCCTCCAGCGGGAACCGGCAGAAGTTTTCTCGGGCTAAAAACTATATGGTCACCCAACCCCATCACCGGAATGGGAAGAAGCATGTGCGCCGCGTCTTCCAGCAACGTCATCTTGTGCCGGTCACAAAAATCGCGCGCCGGCTTGGTCGCATTTGGAAAGCCAAAGTAATGTACCAAAACGAAAACGTGCAGCCCTTTTTCCGAGGCTACCCGTTGCTCCAATATCGACCAGTCGGGACTGAGGTCTTCCAAGATGGGGTAAAACTGAAGAGACAACGGCATGCAGCGAAGCGGCTCCAAGGCCTCGTTGCAGATATAGGACGGAAACCACACCGTGATAGGTTCCCGGGAAGAATGTCGCGCAGAAGCCTTGACGCCCGCAGCTAAAGAGAGCCTGCCCGAAGGATAGACCCGCGCAGTCCGTCCTGGAAGCTTTCGAATCCATGCCCCGGCAGTAAAGGCAGGGGCCCGTAACGCCTGGAATAGCTGGCGGGCATTAGGAAGCGGTGATGCAGAAACAGTCATAGACGGCGTGAAGAAAGAAATCGTGTTGGCCGGACTAAAGCAACCTTAAGCCCTTTTTAGATTGGCTCTCCGCTCCAACCTGGCGCGGAAAAAACGGACTGGAAAACGGAGCTCGCGAGTTTTTTGATGCAAGGCCGATGCAACGCGCTGCACTTGCGGAATAAGCAAAGGGGAAAAAAGGAAAAATATGGGATAAAACAGTATGGAAGGAAGCCACGAGAGCTTTACACCGTGCTTCGCCCCGAGACCTAGCCTGCGGTAGATGACTCGCGAAACGGCTGCAAATTCGTCCGGCGAAAGACCAACTGTCTCCTTTGCGCTTTCAAGCATTCTGTCCAGGCTCGACAATACAGTGTTCAATTGGCCTCTTGAGGTGCAATGGCTCCAGAATGAATCCTCCGCTCGAAGCAGCTCGGCAAGGAGTTCCGCCCCGGCGCCTGGGGAAAAACCCTCGATTAATTTCCTGTGACCACGGCGCATGTTTTCAGTCTGGATTCCCCCGCTGATAACGGATTGTCTATGGTCGTGAACCCGCTGAAGCACGAGGAACTCAGGCACGATAGCGGCATTGTATCTTCGAGTTGCCAGCCTAGCCCATAAATCAAAGTCCTCCGCCGGGGCATAAGAGGCGTCGTAGCCCCCCAGTTCAGCGACCACGCTCCGGCGAAACATGACTGACGGATGCCAGATCGGACACTTCCCTAGAAGCAGAAGCCCGAGGAACTCTCCGTAATTGTTGAGCTCACTCCGCCAGGAACGTATCCTTCGGCCAAAAGCATCGATGCTGTGCTCCCAAGAGCAAACAATCGCGACGTCGGGTCTTGACTGGAGGAAACGCATTTGCGCCTCCAGTCGTCTCGGCAGGCAAACATCGTCCTGATCCAGGCGCGCGACGAACTCTCCCCGTGCGCGCTCGAGGCCCTTGTTTAGAGATCGGGCCTGGCCGATGTTGTGCTCATTGCAAATCAGCGTTATCCGGGAATCCCCATACGATCGGACGCACGCAACGGAGCCATCGGTGCTGGCATCGTCTATGATCAGGAACTCAAAGTCAGTGAAGGTTTGACAGAGAACGCTCCCCACGGCCTCCCGCAAGTAGGCCATGCCGTTGTATACCGGCATCAAAACGGTAACGCGAGGAATCATGGATATCTAGAAGAGGCTAACGCAACGAAGTCAGGGACGGCAATAATTCCCCGGTGAGATATTCACGCAAAGCTTCCTGCCAGGGCCGCATGCCGTCCAAGCCGAGTAGCTCGAGCTTCAGGTTGCGCATCGCCTCAGAATCGGCCCGGGGCGCGGGCAGCGGAAAATAGGCCGAGGAGACGGGCATCATCTCCACGTCGTCCCGCCCCAAAATCTTTCGAATCTCCAGCGCGACTTCATATCTCGTACAGGTACCTTTGTTAACCATGTGGTAAAGCCCGTAGTAACCGGTTTTCAGAAATCTGTGGATCCCCGCGAGAAGATCCTTACCGTAGGTGGGGCTTCCCAGCTTATCTGAAACGATCCGGAGGGGATTTGCCCCCTCGATCATCAATCGCGTAATCTTGCCGACAAACTTTTTGTCCTTGCGGCCGCCGCCAATCATCCAGCCGGCACGCACAATGTAGTAGCGCCTAAGCAGGGAAGTCACAATGTGTTCCCCTGCGAGCTTAGAGTGACCATAGACATTAGCCGGCCTAGGGACATCAAATTCGTTGTAGGGCTCCCGCTTGTCGCCCCAAAAAACACCCGCCGTGCTGACATAAACCAGAACGGCATCCACCGCTTGGCATGCCAGGGCAATGTTCTGGGTGCCTATGGCATTGGTTCGGTAAGCCAATTCAGGATCCTGCTCGCAACGATCTACATCGGTCGCTGCCGCCAAATGCAAAACAACGTCAGGCTTCTCATCTGCGACCGCCTTCCTCACGGCAGAAGGGTCACACACGTCCAGGTGGGCAAAACCATCGATCTGGTCGGTCAATATCAGTCGACAATCCTTAAAGACCTCTTTCGCATAGCTCCCCACCATACCGCCAGCCCCCGTTACCAGCATCTTTCGAGTTGTCATAGTGGCTCTAGGATTTTTCATTCATGTACCTCCGGCAAAGCCGGGGAAGGCGGCCTGGACCGGGTTGCCGCGGTGATTTCGAGTTCTCAGTGGCTGATCCTCAAAAGGAACTTCCTAATCACTGGCGGCCGAGTTCGGTTTAAGGCGCTTGGCTCGGAATCAGGTGTGCCCGGAAGGGCACCGGGGGTTCAAATCCCTCTCTCTCCGCCAGCCTCCCTTAATTGAGAAAGATTTTTCAGCCTTCGCCGCTCGATCTTGGACACAATGTGGGTTGCTAAAACTTCGGCTGCTTTGCGGTGCCCGGCAGGATTCCAGTGACCGTCTTCTTTGAAGTTAAATTGGAGAGGATTTCTGGTTTGCTCAAAGATCGGGCGCATATCCACGATGTCCAATCCCGCTTGCTTTAGGCCAGCCACAAAACGATCATGCACGGCCCTTTCAATGTCCATATTCTCACCCACCCAAAGCCCGCGGGAGGGGATAATTAGGATCGTGGTCTCATAGGGAGAGGACAATTCCACCAGCTTTCGGACAGAGGAGGCAATGATTGGTTCCGAAAGGGTATTTTTGCCCATACCCGCCAAATTTTCCACCAGCAACCCAGCCTTGATGGCTGTTTGCTTTAAAAGCTGGTTGTGGTGAACAGCAGTGGAGATAGCCGTATAAGCCGCTGACTTTCTGGTCAAATAGACCTTGACAATGGACAACCAACGCCTGAGATCTAACAGCTGCTTCTGATCCGGTGAGAGATAAGCGACATCTTCGTAGTCCTTGAGGTCGTTCTCCATAGTCACGCCCACAATAAGCTTCTTCACCCGAGCCCCATGCGCGATGGCATATCGGATAAGAGCCTCATATCCTCCAAAATCAGCGGGGACACTGATATTGTAGACATTCTTTCCCATTTTTGCTTGAAGCAGATTAGAGTAGCGCTCGTCCTCTTCCACCCCCCAACCGAAGCTGATAGAGTCACCCACTGCGAAATAATCCTGCTCGGTGGATCGGGCTATGTCCTTCTTGTCTCTCAACCCGTACTTATTGAAATCAACATAAAGATCGAAGTCTCCGGTATTCTTGAAATGGCGCTGGTGCACCATTTTGGGGCCCAGATTCACTTGGTATTTTTTATCGGAAAGAAAAACCAGCCCTCCCCTGGGATCGTACTGAGGCAGGGCCCAGCGCGTACAATACTCCAAAGTTACAACACCAATGAAGCCGACTAAGAAAAACAGGCAGCCATTAACCGCGATGTTCTTAAGGTACTTCATCCTACAATCACCTAAATTTTTTCAATACAAGAGAGGGATATTTCGGATCAAACAAGGGCTGATTCGCGCCTACGAAGCAGCTTGGCTCATATTGCTCGGTCAAAAAATGGTATAGATAAAGGGAGCAATAGGAGAGGTCTGAGCGGAGATCATTAGGAGCCCGAACAGCAACAACACTAAAATCATGGGAAACAACCACCAGAGTTTTCTCTCCCAGAGAAATTGTAACAACTCTCCCGCAGTTCCCAATCTCGTCAAAATAGTACCGAACCATTTCATCGCAGTTGATCCTTCTCGATAATGCAGTGCTCAAGCACGAGGATATCCATACCACTTTTGGCGAAGGTATTGAAGGCTTCCACAGGGGTGCTTACGATCGGTTCTCCTTTCAAATTGAAGGAGGTGTTGAGGATAAGCGGAACCCCGGTGGCCTCACCGAACAGCTCGATAAGACGATAAAAGCGGGGGGCTATGGTCCGGCTGACTGTTTGGACCCTTCCGGTTCCATCTACATGGGTAACCGCGGGTATAAGGTCCCTCTTCTCTTGTTTGACGTCCACGACATAGAGCATGAAGCGCGCGGGGTAATGGGCGGCAGGATCCGGCAGATCAAAAAAGTCGCTGGTTTTTTCCACTAACACGGAAGGAGCAAATGGGCGATAGGGCTCGCGGAATTTTATTTTTGTGTTGACGATGTCCTTCATATCGGGGTTGCGCGGATCTGCCAAGATGCTTCTATTGCCTAATGCTCTCGGTCCCCACTCGAATCGACCCTGAAACCAGCCTACGACCCCTCCTTCTTGAAGGCGATCCACGACCCGTTCTAGCAGTTTTTCCTCGTCGTCGCGCCGCTGATAGGGAATACCGGTTTCCTGCAGAAACTTTTCGATGCCGCCGGGACTATATTCCTCGCCCCAGTAGGCGTGCTCCATTATGAACTTGCGCGGGTTGCCGAGAACCGCGTGGTAGGCGTAGAGTGCGGCCCCGATAGCGCCGCCCCCGTCACCCGCTGAGGGTTGGACATAGATGGACTCAAAGGGAGTTTCTTTTAGGATACGCCCGTTTGCCACGCTGTTCAGAGCGACCCCTCCTGCCATGCAAAGGTTCTTCAGGCCTGTCTCCTTATAGAGATGATTTGCCATCTTGAGGAGAACCTCTTCGGTGACCGTCTGGATGCTTGCCGCGATATCCGCATAATATTGATTTTGCGTGGCTAAGGCTTCATAGTTTACTGGCTTTGCGCCGAAATAGGCGGGATAGTCGCTGTTCGCGGTAAAAAAGTAAGCCTCAACCGGCCGCGGAGGACCGAAGAGATTTTCGAACTTTCCGTTGAAGGTACGGTCGGGAGAATAGTGAAAAGAGAAGTAGTCCATATCGAGCTCAAAACTACCGTCTTTTTCTACGTGAATAAGCTTGTAGACTTTGTCGATATAGCGGGGTTTGCCGAAGGGCGCCATGCCCATTACTTTGTATTCTCCCTCGTTTACCTCGAAGCCGAGAAAGGCGGTGAAGGCGCTGTAGAGAAGGCCTAGGGAATGGGGAAAACGGATTTCACTAAGAGTCTGGATCGAAGTGCCATTCCCTTTTCCGTAGCTCGCGGTCGCCCATTCACCTACTCCATCCACGGTCAGGATGGCTGCCTCTTGATATGGCGAACAGAAGAACGCGCTCGCGGCGTGTGAAAGGTGATGTTCGCTAAACAGGATTTTATCGGCAGCGATGCCTAGCCGATCCTTAATTAAGCTCTTGATCCAGAGCTTCTCTCCCAGCCAGCTCATCATCGATTCTTGAAAGACCCGTCGGGATTTGGGAAAGGTCTGCAACACCGTCATCAGAATTCGCTCGAACTTAACAAGGGGCTTTTCGAAGAAAACCACATAATCCAGCTCTCGGTTTTGAATGCCGGCCTTCCGAAGGCAAAATTGGATGGCGTGAGCAGGAAAATCATAATCGTGCTTTTTCCGGGTAAACCGCTCCTCTTCAGCGGCGGCAACTAGTTCCCCATTTTTTAGCAATGCTGCCGCTGCGTCATGAAAGAAGCAAGAAATACCTAAGATATACATTCAGAATTGTCTCTTGGATTTCTGGAAAAAATCTTCCTGCCCTGCTTCTTTCGGACGCCATTTGGCGGGGCCGCTTTTGTTTAGTCCCAGCGGATCTGAAGATATCTTTGTAATGGCGGCAAAAGGGGGAATAACTAGGAGATAAAACAGGGAGAGAAGCATTCTCGACTGGAAAGTTCCTACCGCTAGGGCGAGAATCTTCCAGCGACTCCACAAATTCCGGACCCATTCCCTTCCCTTCCTTTCATTGCCCATTTGGTAATCTTTTATTTCTCTTCCACTTCCCATAGATCTAAGTGTTGAAGGATTCTATATCCTTATCTAATCTCATTTTCCGAAATCATGCCCGGTTCTAGAAACGCAGGAGCTATTTGATCAGCCTCAACACCGTTAAAGGCGTACCCTCTAAAGCGGCGCCAACTGTACAATAGAGACATCAAGAAAACCTGAAACACTATAATGGTCCTGTCAAACAGGATCGGAAAGTGTGCCAAAAACACGACAACGTTCAAAATAATGATAATCTTTAATCCCCTCGTATATTTATCCTCTCCATATAGCTTTTTTACGGCTCTCCCCTCTTTGAATAAAGCCACAAGGAGCAGAATGCATAGAATACTTCCAACGAGGCCAATCTCTAAAATAATCATCATAAAACCAAAGTTGCCTATTTCCGCAAAAACGAAGTTCTTTTGCAATTCCGGCACCAACATTTCCCCCCCATACGACGATATAGTTATTGGTCCTCTTCCCAGGATAAACAGCCCGGCGTTCTCAATAACTGGACCTACAACCACCCCAAAGTAAGAGAAGAAGCCCTGGTCGGCACTACTAAAGAGCGGCTTCGAAAAGTCGACCAGGAAAAGGGAGAAGACGACCAAAAACGCCGGCACCAAAAACACCGCCAGCGATTTGATCCTCGCATACTGACGAGTCAAGAAGAACCCGTTTAGCAGAAGAAACGGAAAAACGAATTGGCGGCTCCCTGAGAGCAAGAGCGATACAAACACAATGCAGTTCAGAGCTGAGATAACCCTAAATTTACCTGACAAAAACACGCGGACCAAATAGCACATGAAAATGATAGCACCGGATAAGTGCAAATCCAGCCCGATTCCGAACACTCTCTTGACATCTAGGCCGAACATCTTATGTACCACATCAGCTGTCGTGGATGCATTTTTAGACAGTTGGCTGTCGCCAGATGTGCTGGCCTCTTCCAAGCGCCGAACGTAGGATTCAACATAAAACGAGTCGAGCGCAGGAGATGCGGAGCGCAGTATAAATTCGCCAATATTAAATGCAACCGCGATGTACAGGAATATCGTAAAAACCCGTACCAGTCTCTTGAATATGAGATCTCCGTGCTTTAAAAATTCAATGTTTAGTAAATAAGAGAAAAAAAATAACAAAACTAGCGGGAGAAAGACCTTTCTAAAAGGGCCGAAGGCCCTGAACAGGGTTAATTCCCATCCACCGCCGGCCAATGCTTCCGTAAAGTACAACCCCTGTAGCAAGGAGGCAAGGAGGATTGCGAGGAGTAAAATCTTAACCTTGTCGAACGTTAGCGTGGGGTTCTTCAGGACAGCTAAATAGTAAGTCGCGTAAAACAAACCCAGACACAGGATGGCAAAGTCGCCGACCAATGCCCCTACAAGAACACTATTCGTCCCCATAGTTACCAGCAAACGAATTTGCCGGGCTAGGAAGAAAAATACCAAAATCAGCTTGATAAGAGCAAAAGGTTGCATCTGGAATCAAGGAATAGTTGCCGTAACTTTTTGTCTTAGGACATAGAGCCAGTTTGCCCGCACAGCGTCAGGTATCTCTCGAAAACCGAGCCTTTCGTAAAACGGCCGCGCCGCAGCATTCCTGCCATCAACAAAAATGAGCACTTTCTCCCCATATTGGTTTTGCCGCAGATAACGGATTATGGCGGACAAGACGCAGGGATAAACCCAAAGTCCGCGAGCCGATAAATGAGTAAAAACGGGGCCAATAAAGATGTCCCCTTTTCTCAGCTGAGTCTTGTCAAACGGAACCTCCATAATAGGAGAATTGAAAGCGCTCAGGAACACCCAGCTATAATGAATTAGCTTTCCGTCCTTTTCCCCCAAGAAGCACCTTATCCCCTCCTGGCCGATGAGTTTGAAATATCTCTTATCATATTCAAGATCCCCGACTAGACTAGGGAAGATGTCCCGTTCGATCCTATCAAAATCTTCTCGTGTCGCTATTTTGATTGTTAAGAGTTCCCTCCCCTCGAAGGCAAGGAACTCTCTTTCCAAGGGATATTCAAAATAAACAAACCGCCATTTGTCTCTCAGGTGGTAAAGGCAATAACCGCGAAGTGTGCTTAGAAGACTTGTAAAGCCCTCCTCTCTGGCAATCCTCCAGGCTTTACTTAGAGCACTAGAAAGGTCACTCTTAACCGATAGTTCTTTCATAAAACACAAGCCCAACCATGCCACTCATACGATGACCTGTCCCCCGGAAAGGACCAGGTTGGCACCCGACATGTACTCCGACGCCTCGGTTGCCAAAAAGAGCACCAACCGGGCACAGTCTTCAGGCCTCCCTAGCCGTTTCATAGGGTTTTGCAGAGCCATCATCTCCTTGGCTCTTGGAGGCACACCAGACAGGAGATCGGTGTCCGTCGGGCCAGGGGAAATGCTGTTTACACGAATTCCCTTTACGGTCAATTCCGTAGCGAGGGCTCTAGTGAGCCCAAGCAGGGCTGCTTTCGTGGTCACGTAGGGTGACATTTTTGACGGGGGCACTCCCAAGGCAAAGGTTGAGATGATGTTGATGATCGAGCCTCGCCCCTTCTTTTCCATCAACGGCAAGACGGTCTGACAACAGTTTACAGCGCCCCGAAGTTGCACATCAATCAACAATTGAAAATCGTCCCATGAAAGATCGCCAAACGGCTTTGCCGGCAGCTCTCCGATTGCATTGTTTACGAGAACATCGACTGCGCCAAAGCTTTCTACGGTGGCCTGAACCATCGTTTCCACAGCCGATCGATCCCTTACATCGGCCCGCAGAGCTATAGACTTTCCGCCTGCGGACGCTATATCCGCGACCAGCTTCTCGGCGTTCTCCCGCATCTTCAGATAATTCACGATAACCGCGAAGCCGTTTTCGGCCAGCAATCTCGCGCTGGCCGCCCCAATGCCCCGACTCGCACCCGTTACCAGCGCGACGGAGCCCGTAAAAGGCCTCATGGCAACACCATCACCTGTGAGCGACCGCGGATGACTTCGTCCCCGGCCTCGTTAACGGCGTTTGTATCCATATCCAATAGACGCAAGCTTTCCGTTTTGCGGCGCACTCGACCTTTGAAAGTGATTCGCTCGCCGGGTCGCACAGGTTTGGCATATCTTACCTCTTGGGAGAGGATGACCGCCCGCCGTCCCGGCAGGTACATCCCTATCAAGGTTGAAAAGTAAGAAGCAACCAACATCCCGTGTGCTATTCTGCCACCAAATTGTGTCGCGGCCGCATACTCGGGATCCATGTGCAGGGGATTGCAATCTCCCGTAAGGACCGCAAATGCAGCTACTTCTGAATCGCCAATGACATGACTGAAGCTCGCCTCCTCCCCCACCTCGATGTTTTCGTAGGATCGATTCTGTGCGATCAGCTTTTCAGTCAATACTCGCTCCCTTTTCCTGTAAGAGTGTTGCTATATCGCTCACGCATTGCAAATTAACGATCTCTTCGGTGGACATTTGGACACCATAGGTTTCTTCAATTACAGCGACTAGTTGAATATGGGCAAGGGAATCCCATTTTGGGGGATTTCCCGGGCCTGTCTTGGGGCCAACCGCGTTAGCGTCGATACCCAGCGTTTCAGCTACCAAAGAGCACAATCTCTTCATGTCCGTCAAAGCCTTCGCTCAACTGTTTCTAACCCTCGCCCAAGGTGGCGCCTCTAACCTGAACTCGCTTAAGCAGGCTTCCCAAATCTCGGCCTTCTCATCCCGCTTCACTAGTTGAAACCCATGACGTTGATATAAATCCCGGACAATGCCGTTCTTTTGCGTCGGAATGTAACGCCCAATAATTCGTGCTGCATGCGCCTCCCGAGCCTTTTCCAAGACATGGGCAAGGATTGCGGTCTCGATAGATCTACCCAAAACGCGACAACTAAGAAGAAACGTCTCAATCCGACATCGATCCTGATTCATACCTAAAACTACGAGACCCACGATTCCACTATCGCCCAGACGGTCGCGGACGCTAACGCCAAAGACCTCGTGATCGCCAGTCCTAGTTAGCGCCTCAAACTCCGCCTCACTGTAGCGGGGAGTGGTGAGATTGAATTGATTGGTCTTATGAACCATTTGGAATAAACGAGTTCGGGCAGCGCCCTCCGGGAGAACAATTTTAATCTCCATCGCCAGGCTCTTAAGGTACTCCTCCAGAGAAGCCGCCTCTGCTCTTAGCTTTTCATGGCCACGCCGTTCCAGGTACATGCGACCGCGCGCTCGATCCTCAGCGCTGACGTGCAACGCATCAAAGACGCTTAAGTT
>MHAK01000121.1 GCA_001802945.1 Ignavibacteria bacterium RIFCSPLOWO2_12_FULL_56_21
CCTTAGTGGAATTCTTCTAAACAGAGCATATTCATCTAACAGGAGCCCTGAATGAAGACCAAGACTGCCCCAATATTCCTCGCCTTTCTTTGCATGGGCTTCGGCGATGTCGTCGGTCCGCTCGTCGGGCTTGCCAAAGAGACATTCCAACTTTCTTACACCATGGCCTTGCTCGTTCCGTTCGTCGGATTCATTATGTTCGGCATTCTTTCGGTGCCGATCGGCCTCTATCAGGACAAAAAAGGGAAGAAGTTTATCCTCGTTCTCGGCCTCGTCGTTGCGCTCATCGGACTTCTCCTTCCGATGGTCAACGGCATGTACGGTGCACACGTGGAATTCAATCCCGGCGAATATTCCAGCTTCTATGTTGTCCTTGCCTCGATCCTCCTGCTGTGCGCAGGTGCCACGATCCTTCAGGTGGTCGGAAATCCCGTGATGAGGGACGTTTCTCCTGAAGGCGCATATTCCAAGAATCTCTCGTTGGCGCAATCGATCAAGGCTGTCGGTTCATCCCTGGGATTTCTGGTCCCTCCGCTTGTCGCCATGTCGTTCGGGCTTGACTGGAGCATTTTGTTCCCTGTGTTTTCCGTATTGATCGCAGCGACACTACTCCTCACGTTCCCTCTGCAGATCTCGGACGTCAAGGAACCAGGCGTACAAAGGGCAACGTTGAGGTCCTGTCTCTTGCTGCTCAAGAACGGCTATGTTCTCATGATGGTGATGGCCATCTTCATCTACGTTGGTGCGGAGGTCTCCATGAGTTCCGGCGTTCCCATTCTGCTCCGAGAGAATTTCGGGATCACCGGGTTCAGCCTTTGGGTGAGCTGGGCGATCTTCTTTCTTCCCATTCTCTTGGGCAGGTTTGTCGGGTCGATCATCTTGGGCCGAATGTCCGCGAAGAATTTCCTTGTCGTCACGGTGTTCGTGGCGATCGTAGGCGTTCTCGCAATGTTTTCGTCGAATGAGCTCCTGACGTACGCCGGCGTTGTGCTGGTCGGACTGGGGTTTGCGAACATCTTCCCGCTCGTCTTCTCCATTACCATTGACCGTATGCCGGACCGGTCGAATGAGTTGTCCGGCCTGATGGTCACTGCCATCTCCGGCGGCGCCATCGTACCCCTCATCATGGGAAGCGTCGCGGATTCGGCCGGCGTCCTTGCCGGATTTGCCGTGCCGCTCCTGTGTCTTCTCTACATTTCTTTCGCCTCGTTCGCATCGAGGAAGACCGCAACAGTCACAGCATAAGAACTGCGAGAATATGGCAATGGACTATCGATCGGATGCAAGGGTCGTCATGACGCTAGATGCGGGGGGCACGAACTCCGTGTTCTCCGCGTTCCAGGGGAATGAACAGGTTGTCGACGACATCACGTTGCCGACCCACGCGGACAACCTGGAGAAATGCCTGTCAACGCTCGTGGAAGGCTTCAAAAGCGTACAGGCGAAATTGAAAAGCGTGCCGGTGGCGATCAGCTTCGCCTTTCCGGGACCGGCGGACTATCCGAAAGGAATCATCGGCGACCTGCCGAATCTTCCGGCATTTCGCGGCGGCGTAGCACTGGGTCCGATGCTCGAAGAGAAGTTCGGTCTCCCGGTGTTCATCAACAACGACGGCGACCTGTATGCGTACGGCGAGGCGATCTCCGGGTACCTTCCGTATGTCAACGGTCTGCTGGAGAAATCCGGAAGTCCGAAGCGTTACAAGAACCTTCTGGGGTTGACCTTGGGCACGGGATTCGGTGCGGGGATCGTGCGCGAGGGTAATCTGTTCCTCGGCGATAATTCGATCGCCGGCGAGATCTGGCTTCTTCGCAACAAACTGGACCCGGCGACAAACATCGAAGAGCACGCCAGCATCCGGGCGGTGAGGCGGATCTATGCGCGGGAATGCGGCATGAAGCCGGACCAGGCTCCGTCGCCGAAGGACATTTACGAGATCGGCATGGGCAGAGTGAAGGGGAACAAGGAAGCGGCGGTGAAGGCATTCCGCGAAATGGCAGAAGCCGTCGGCGACGCCATATCGAACGCGATTACCTTGATCGACGGGATCGTCGTCATCGGCGGTGGATTGTCGGGCGCCTCCGACCTGTTTCTTCCACACATAGTGAAGGAAATGAACGGATCGTACGTCAAGCCCGACGGCACGAGATTCCGCAGATTGGTGGCGAACGTCTATAACCTGGAGAATGACGGCGAACTGCAGAAATTCGTGAAGGGATCGACGAAGGAAATCATTATACCGGGGTCAAACAGGAAAGTGACCTACGACTCCGAGATGAGACTTGGAGTCGGCATTTCGAAGATCGGCACGAGCAAGGCGATCTCTCTGGGAGCGTATGCATTCGCGCTGACATCCATCGATCATCGTTCGTAAGAAGATCGTGCCGCCCAAAGTCACATGACTCGCAAGAGGCTTTTGTGCATTTTGTGGGAGTAACGATTTCTACAATGCCGCCGCTGTCATGACCTCTCTGCGCACGTGCCTCGCGCTACTGTTCCTGTTCTCATCGCACAACCTCTTTTCTCAGGGGGTCGTCTATCTCGTCCTCGGCTCGGACACCGCCATCTGGGAGTCGATGGATGTCAACAGATATTCCTGCACCTATCAAATCTCGTTGTATACAGACCCCGCTCGCAACGCCACCCGGGTGATGGATCCGCTCTTCCGCCAATCGCTTCTGGATTCGTATGGAACTCCCGTGAAGCTGACCTGGTGGATGATGGCCGGAAACATCTTCCGCCATGCCACGAACACAAACGTCCCCCATCCCAACACGATGACGATGTACCTGATGAAGAAGTACCATGGCTCTTCCATCCAAACCTGGGGGGACGAGTTGACGCTGCATTACCACACTTTCGTGTGGACCGACTATGACGGCGACGGTAAGTACTATTGGAATCAGGCACGGTCGTTCAATGAATCATCCGATGATTTCGACGCCACGCTCGCGGCGGAATTGCTTGAAGAGGAGAATTTTCCCGTCTCCTTCCGCAGCGGATGGCATGCGATGGACAATTCCTGGCAGAAGCGACTCAACGAGTTGCTGCCGTACTCGCTTCACAATGACTGGCCGGCGAAACACACGGATCTCACAGAACCACTCGACAACACGTACGACTGGTCGCGCGCTCCATCGACATTTGTCCCGTTCCGTCCGTCTTCCACCGACTACCAGGTCCCGGGGGACGGACCGGGCTGGAACGCGCGATCGAGATACATGTCGGCGGCCGACTCGGCATTCATGGACAAGATCTTCGCCGCGGCAGCCACGGGGAAAGACCAGATGGTCTGTCTCTGGGCCCATTTGCCCGAAACGGATTTCCTCGACAATGTGCGAAAGGTCGACGCATCCGCGCACAAAGCGGCGCCGCGGTATCCTGGAGTGAAGTTCCGATATTGCACGGCGGTAGAAGCTATGCGGCTGTGGAGGGGGACTACCGACACGGTGCAGCCACAGATCAGCATGCAGGAGATCTCCGAAGGGACCGACGTTCGTTGGTCGATCACGAGTGACGAGCCGCTGTTTCAGACGGCTCCGTTCGTCGCCGTGAAGACCCGTTACGGCGAGTTTCTTGGTCTCCCCAGCGTCTCCGTTGGCGAACGATCGTGGGAAACCACAAAAGCCATTCCCCGCGTCGACCTTGTCAAGGCCGGTGTTGCCGGCACGGACACTTCCGGCAATCTCACAATGGAATTCCTCCGCTATCTTCCCGATGATATCTATATCGACGACGCCGGTGAAGGGTACTCCGAACCATCGGGGTCGTGGTCCGGGTCGACAAACGCATCATGGGGAACATCGAGCCGTGTGGCGATGCTTGCTCCCCTCGACTCGGCAAAGGTAGTATGGACTACGTCCGTTCCGGCAACGTTGCTCTACCAGATCTTTGTCCAGACACCGTCCCTCGCAACGCCGGCGCAACGCGTGGTATTCCGGGTCTTTGACGGGACTGCGAATGTAGCATCGCGAGAATACACGTCGGGCGTACCCGGTAACCGGTGGGAATTGATCGGGACACATCCATTCTCTTCGGGCGCATCGCTTTCAGTTGAAATGACCGCGTACGGTTCCTCGCAGGCCGGAACTCAATCGGCTGCTGACGTGGTGCGTATCTCGGCCGCCGTGCGGGACAAATGGTTGACAATTCCGGAGATGGCCGACGTCGGCGAACTGATTGTCGGAGAAGAACGGACGGCCGAGCTCACCGTCCGAAATGACGGCATACAGCCGGTCGTGCTGACCGGTGCAACCTCTGTCCGGGGTAGCATCGAGGTCACAAGCGCTTTGCCATGTACGGTACCTGCGATGAGTTCGACGGCTGTTGCATTTGTCGTCAAGTCGTCCGCTGCGGGGGCTGTAATGGACACGCTGGTGATCGCTTCCGATGACCCGCGCCATGCGACGGTGATGACGCGCATCGTGGGAAGTGTGCGAGAGTATTTTGCGCTGGTTGACGACCAGGATTCTTCATCGTATGTCGAGTCGGGCGCTTGGAATTTCAGCAGCGGGAAGGCGTATGGTATGACGAGCCGGTACGCTGCTCCGGCTCCGGGCGTTTCGGCTGCATTCTGCGCCCGGCTCTTGAAGGGGGGTGTGTATGAAGTTTTCGAAATCGTCCCGACGACAGTAAACGCATCCGTGCGCGCCCGGTATGTTCTGTCGTTGGACGGGATTCCCGTGGACACGGCCTTCATCGATCAGAATTCGGGGAGCGGTACATGGGTCTCGCTCCTGGAACGTCAGGTGGCCTCCGGAAGCGAAGCCCGTATCGAGCTCACTGACGCCATGGAGCCGGTGGTGGCGGGAAAAGTATTGCGTGCGGATGCGGTCCGATTTCAGTGGGTCCGCGACGGTACAACGATCGTTCGTAACGACATTTCCGCAGGCGATATGGGATTCGGTCTCAGTTCGAATTTCCCGAATCCGTTCAATCCGGAAACGCGGATCGCATTTCGTATTTCGCGTTTCGAATTTGTCCGGCTGTCAGTATACAACCTCCTGGGGAATGAAGTCGCGAAATTGGTGGACCGTGAGATGCCGGCGGGGACATACACGCTCACCTGGAATGCGCAGGACATGCCCAGCGGCGTGTATTTTTTCCGATTGAACGCCGGCAAATTCTCAGAAACGAGAAGAATGTTGCTGATGAAATAGGAAGTTACGAGCGTGTAACAACTGGTTTCGCCCATTGACCAGTAAACCCGGCATCGAGCAAGATCTTTATGCCTTCCTCCACCTGAAGACCGACACTGTCGACTCCATGAGAATCATCTCCAGGGACGACGGAAATCCCGAGGTCAAGCGCTTGAAGGAGTATTGGGCGCGATATATATGGTTCAAGCGCCCCTTTCCTTAGCGCCGCAACGTTGAAATCAAGGATCAGCTCTAGTTCTTTGATCCTCTTGAGGTTGCGGCGAATCCGCCACTGAATTTCCGGTATGTCCCATCGCATCGCGTAGTCGGGGTCATGCATTCGTATAAGGTCAAAATGACCGATAACTGAAGGTCGCAGCGCATTGATAAGTTCGAGTTGCTGGTCAAAGTATCTGCAATACAGTGCCTCGACGCTTCCGAGAGTTTCCACCGCCCGCCAAAAGAGTTCCGGCTTCCCGTCTATCAGAATATCGTCGACGTGATGCAAGGACCCGACGATATAGTCCGGCTCAAACTGATCGACCAGCCGATGGACAAGATCCGCGGAACCCGTATACCATTCGGTCTCAAAGCCAACAAAGATCTTTGAAGAAGCGTATTTCTCCCGAAGGCGTCTGCAAGTTTCGACGTATGTTGAGAAACGATCGAAACTTTTCCTTGAATTCAGGCCGGTTTCGCGCTCTTCGATATACAAGAACGCATCATTGAGGGGAGGCATGTGCTCGGTAATACCCACCCAGCGGAAATTCCGCCGCACGTACGCCTGTATGATTGCTTCCAGTGTATCCTTTGCGTGGCTGCAGAACTCTCCGCTATGTCCGCCATGAACGGAGACAAGGTCCGGCATTGGCGTCCTTGGCATTTGTTTTTCCGGTTTTGGGCTTGACATTCACTTTCAGATGTTGTAACATTCGCCGTGTTGCAGACACAACATGTTATTGTGAACAATGTAGTAAATACTCCAACAAGTTGTCAATGTGTTCCTGAACGCGTCGAGGTATGCAAATCCGCATGAACAGCCCTCTGGACCTTATAAGCCTCCGGTACAATTCCTTGAGTCAGTCTGAACGGAAAGTGGCGGATTTTGTGCAGAAGAGTGCGGATGCTTTGGTGTTTCTTTCGATGCAGGCCCTGGCAGAGAAGTGCAAGACGAGTGACGCCACCGTTGTCCGTTTCTGCCGCACATTAGGCTATCTGGGGTATCAGGATTTCAAACGAGCTTTGGTTCCTGAGCTCCTGAGCCGCGGGTTTTCCCCCCTCAAAGGCAGCAATGGTCTCAAGGCCTCCGATAACATCAAAGAGACCTTTCGGACGAATGTGCAGCGCCAACTCGATGCGACTATCCGGAATGGTGACCTCGTCTTGATCCGAAAGGCGGCGATTCGAGTGGCGAAAGCATCATCGATTGTCATTGTCGGCTTGGGCGGGTCTGCCGGCGTCGGGTACATCTTTAGCGACGCCCTGGGGAGTCTCGGAATTCAAAGCTTCTGTCTTCATGACCGTTCGCTTATCGAAAGCCAGGTGCCGATTTTGACAACAAGAGATTTGCTCATCGGTATTTCGCATTCCGGTGAGACCGATGAAACCGTTTTTGCCCTTCGCCGCGCCAGGCAAAACGGGGTCTTTACGATCAGCATCACCAATTTTCACCCATCGCCCCTCAGTAAAGAATCCGACATCGTCATCCACACCTCCCTCGCTGAAAACGTCATGGGCAGCTATTCCTGCCAGCCCAGAATCTCCCAATTGGCAATTCTCGAACTCCTCCTGTACGAAATAACGCTGGAAATGAAGAGCAACGGGTCGCACAGATCACTGAGAGAACCGTACGGTAGGAAACGCGCACATTCGTAGCGAACCCGACGGTTCATCGAATTCCAGTTCCATAACCCGTGGTGTCATCCATCGGTTTCACTCTTTCCACTTCGTACCCATAGAAAGGAGGATTGCTAGCCATGAAAAAAATGCTCATCGGCTTAGTGATTCTGCTGGTTGCTCTTCCGAACAATCTCCCGGCGAAGATCTTTGCATCCGGGATCACTGTCGACTATAGCGGGTCATGGCCCGCCACGATCGGCTATTTCCTCAATGAGAATGCCACGTCAGTACAGGTGATCATTCGCGACTGGCCGGGACTGACGGTGAAGAAGACGATTTCGATCTCGTCCGGTGTGAACGGCGCTCTGCTTGGACCGAACGAAGTCTTGTGGGACGGGAGTTTTGACGGAGGCGGATCTGCCACAACCGGGGTCTTCGTGATCGAGATCAATGCCGTCGACACGGTTGGCCATACCGGATGGCAGATCATTAGCTACAAGACGGGGCCCGACAGCTGGTTCTGGAGTCCGGCCGGTGTCGCAGTGAACAAGAGGGATTTCAGTCCCACGTTTGGCATGATCTACGTGGCAGAACGGACCGGGGGTACGTCGAGCAACCCCGGGGCGATGCTTACTCCTCGCGGAGTGTACATGTTTAATGCGTACGGTCAATACTACCAGGAAAGCCAGACGTTCGCATATGCCGCCGGTAATAGCGTGATTCCATGGAGTCTGCTTTCGGGCAACGAAGGCGCCCCATTCTCCATAGAGGTCGGCCCTGACAATCGGATCTACGCCGCGTCGGTGTCCAGCAATGCGAACAACGGACTTGGCGGCGCTCCTCGACCCAACGGAGGCGTGGCCGTAGGCGACGCAGTGTGGTCGCAAGCGAGCGTCGACAGCGTCATTGGATTCTTCAATCTTTCAAATCATGGACCCATCTCCGACATCCTTGTTCGAGGTACTGGAGCGAGCCGCACGCTATACACTGTTGAGCAGAACGGCATAGCATTCGGTTCACAGGCCGACGGATTCTTCAACTTCAACAAGGACACGTCAGCCCGCGCCAGTTGGTCCGGCGATTTCGAGAAAGCACACATCAAGGCCTATACCATCGGCACGGCTTCGGGGACGTATTCGGGAGCAGGCGTGGAAGTACTTTCGAATACGCAAGTTCCGAAAGCCTTCCGTATAGAAATGGACTCCGAAGGAGCACTGTATGTCGTTCAGCAGGAGCTTGCCCCGTACGCCGTTAAGAACACAGTGTATGGCTTGTCGAAATGGACCGGCACCCCCGGTTCGATGGTAGAGGTTTGGCATACGCAATTCTCCGATGGTCCTCCGTACCGCAAGAGCTACAAACCATCGGTGGATTCGGTGACGTATAATCTGGACTCTCTTGCGCGCGCATCAAGTTTTGTTGGCGTCGGACTGGACGAAACGAACGGGATCGTCTATGTGGCCCGGAGAAATACGAATGGAAGGCCGCTGCACAATATTATCGGATACAGCATGACGACGGGCCAGTCCGTTCCATCATACAGTTTTGCCACGGGATACAGCATTGGCAATGCCGGCGACACGACCCTCGTTACCGGAGGCGGAGGCAATAACATCCGCGACGTCACGGTGGACGCGGCGGGAAACGTGGTGTGGGTCAATTCATCCAGCGAACAGATCGGAGTCCACAGTCCCCCGGCTGGTTCGAACAGTTTCCTGAGCCACAGCGGATGGGCGATTGAAGTCGGAGTGGGCGTTATTGTCTCGCCTGCCGCACCTGCTACTTCTGTCAGCAACGACTCGCGCACGATACCGGATGGATACGCTTTGGCACAAAATTATCCAAATCCATTCAACCCGGAAACGATGATCTCGTTCTCCGTGCCGACAACGTCTGAGGTCAGGATTGTCGTCGTGGACATGCTCGGACGCGAAGTGAAGCAGCTCGTCAACAGCGTACGGAATGCCGGCACCTACGAAGTGATGTGGAACGGAAAAGACGCGACCGGCAGAAGCGTTGCTTCCGGAGTGTATCTCTACAGACTAGCCGCCAGAGATCTCCGACAGGACGGCGCTTCATGGGTTTCAATGAAAAAGATGCTGCTTGTGAAGTGAGAGGTCGGCAGTGTGAGTCGTAGGTGAAATGGAAATCGGGACCCGTCTCGACGACGATTGTGTTGCCAATACCGGTATGCTCATTTCCGCTCATTGGCCGCAGATCCGTCGTGTGTTATCAGGGCAGGCGGGTCCCGACAGGCGGTAAGCTGTTTCAGGCTTATGTACTTTCTTTACATTCCGGGCCTCCGTGCGGGCGCCTTCGTTGTTGAACATGTGGAACCCGTGCATGAGTCCGCAGTGAATATCCACGGAAATTCATGCTCGTATGGAAACAACGGTGAATACTCGAATTGCGTTGCTGTGCACCGTTCTTCTCTGTTTGTGTTCGAGTGTGCTCTTCTCTGGAACAACCGGGAAGATTGCAGGCAAGGTGCGGGATGCGTCGACCGGCCAACCGCTGCCGGGTGCGAATATCGTTCTCACGAATACGACTCTTGGCGCCTCATCGGACGGGGACGGCTATTATGTGATTCTGAACATACCGCCCGGTGAATACGTGATAGTTGTTTCGTCCGTCGGTTATGCCACGGTCCGTATAAAGGTGAAAGTGGTCGTCGATCTTACGACGACCCAGGATATCGCTCTCTCTGAGCAGGCAATCGTAACCGATGCGGTCGTCATCACGGCTGAACGGACTATGATCCAGGTGGACAGGACGAACACGGCCGCTTCCATCGAGTCCGATCAGATAAAAGCGTACCCCGTTCAAGACATCGGGGAATTGGTTCAATTGCAGGCGGGCGTGGTTCGTGACGCGGATGGCGGGTTTCATATTCGCGGCGGACGCAATTATGAAATCACATACATGATCGATGGTGTACCCGTCAGCGATCAATTCCTGCGGAAAGGTGGAAGTATCGTCGAGCTGGACAAGGGGAATATCGATTTCCTTCAGGTCATCAGCGGGACCTTCAACGCAGAATACGGTCAGTCTCAGTCGGGTATCATCAACATCGTCTCGGGCAGCCCGAAGCAGCACTATGCCGCTTCTGCGACGATGTACACGGGTAGTTACTACACCACGGGCAAGACATTCCTTGCTCTGAATTCGTTCCGCCCGTCGAATGAACGCAATATTGAGGGTTCATTGAGTGGTCCGGTTCCCGGCGTACCCTCCCTCGGGCTGTACGCGTTCGCCAGATTCAATAAGGACAATGGTTTTCTTTTCGGTCAACGGTTGACCGTTCCACAGGATGCTTTTCCGGTCGCGGCGTACCGCGAATGGTTTCAAAGAGAATTTTCCAACACTTCAGCGGCGATCAACAATGCAATTCCTATCCCCGATTCACTTTTGACCGGAGACCGGGCATTCGTTCCCATGAATGGCAGGGAAAAGATCTCCTTCAATGCCAAACTCTCCTACCAGCTATCGCAGGACATTCGGACGACGTACAGTATTTTCACAGAGGATGAAAAGGGAAGCGAGTACGATGACAGGTATCGGTACAATCCGGATGGTCTTCCGAACGTGCGTCACGAATCATTCACTCATATCCTCAATCTGAACCATGTCCTGGCCGACAATCTCTTTTACGTCGTCAACGTTTCATACTTGAAGCGGATAAGCGATCGTTATCTGCATGAGAATGTCATCGATTCCCGGTACGAAACCGTGTCCCCCGAAGTCGGTCGGTTTGCCATTGGAGGTACGGTGCTTGGTAAGCTCTTCTTTAGAACGGAGAAACTGCTGACGAAGGCCGACCTTACATGGCAGATGAACGCACACAACATGATCAAGTTCGGCGTTGAAGCGGCGCAACACAGGCTTCGCTACCATGAGATCATGCCCGAGATCGTCGAACAAAAACTCCCTCCACCTCCCGTCGGGCTTTCATTCGCCGAGTATCTTGCAATTTCCCGTCAACGCCAGAACACGCTTGTCCTGCCGACCCTCACATCGTCCGGCGAGACCGGTTACAACGATCAGTTCTACGATCACCAGCCCATTGAAATGGCCCTCTATGCGCAGGACAAGGTGGAACTTGACGAACTGATCATAAATTTCGGGGCACGCTTTGAATATTTTGACCCGGACCATGTTGTTCTGGAAAAACCCGAAGTGTCGCCGGCTGCCGGAAGCGTGAGTTTGCTGAGTGCTTCACCGGCGCGCCGTTCAAAGCCGACATTTCAGCTGAGCCCGCGCTTGGGTGTTGCTTTTCCGATCTCCGACCAGGGAGTGATCCACGTATCATACGGACATTTTCGAAAACTGCCGCCGTTTGAATACATGTATCAAAATTCGCAATTCAAGGTCGCAGGCAGCAACGACTCTCGGTACACCGTCGGGAATGCCGAGCTGAAACCGCAAACGACGTCGACCTACGAGTTGGGGCTCCAGCAGCAGGTATCCGAAGACTTCGGGGTCGATGCAACATTGTTTTATTCGGACTTTCGGAATTTGCTCGGTCTCGAAATCGTCCGCCAATTGGGCAACGTGTCGAGCTATCTGAAGCGCGTCAACCGAGATTACGGCAACAACTGGGGTTTCACCCTCGCCGTGAAAAAGCGTCCATCCGGTCTGGTGTCTGCGACCCTGGATTATACGATGATGGTCGGGAATGGCAACGAGTCCGACCCGAACAACATTGCCATTGCCCGTGGCGCCACGTCGGGCGGATTTATCCGCGAGTCGGAAAAACAAGTCATTCCCCTGGATTGGGACCAGCGACATTCCTTCAACGGTACGCTTACGCTCAGCGAACCCGCAGACTGGACCGTGAGCTGTATCGGCCGCTTCGCCACCGGCCAGCCCTATACGCCCCAACCGATTCTACTCGATGTGAATACCAAGTTCAAGAATACCGAGAGGAAGCCGTTGCAATGGTCGGTCGATATCAACGCCAGCAAGTCCCTTCAGCTGTTCGGGATTGCGACAGTGCTGTTTGTTCGAGTGTTCAATGTGTTTGATGTCGTGAACGAAACAAGCGTACATCCCGAGACCGGGCAGGCGGGAAACGATTATCGGTTTCCGTCGGTGGTCGAATATGAACAGACTCAACTCGTTGGGCTCTTTACGTTGCGCGACATCGACCTTCATCAGGATTGGTACGCCCCGCCCAGGCGAATTCAACTCGGCGTCACTTTCAACTACTAGCCGGACGCATAGAGATGATCGGTACTCGAAAGTCAGTTCGATGGTTCATCTTTCTCGTTCTGTGTGGTTGGGCGACGCATGAGCTCACGGCGCAGCCGTTTCCCCATCCATTGAACCGCGCCGGCATTCATACCGGTAATCTTGTCCGGAGTGCGTTTTCGAACTTCGGGAATCTCGGAAGCCGGTCGTTGGTGGAAGCACGAATGGAATGGCCCATTGGCAGCGGCGTCTTGTACGGTTTCGAGTATATCTACTGGGTGGCGTCTGAAGTCGTTCTGGACAACGGCGACACAGTTCACATCATCAGCGACCGGTATAGCGGAGGACGGGCCGATGTGCCGCCCAGCAGAGATCACAACTGGGGATGGGAACCGAAGGAAGGATACTTCAACGACAACGGCAACACGCGCGGGATCGATGAAGATGTCAACGGAAACGGGATTCTCGATGACGGCGAAGATGTGAATGGCAACGGAAAGCTTGACCGGATCCTCTACAATGTCGTGAATTACCCGGCGATGAGTCACTTGCCGGAGACATGGCCGTACGATTGGCCCATCGGGAGTCATCCGGGTCAACCCGGAGACCGTCGCAACAGGTGGAACGGGCTCTTTGGCGCCTATCCGCGTGCTGACCAGGAAAGCTACTACGTCATGGACGACCGAAGCAACGACGAATTCCCTTATTACCCGTTCCCGGGCGATACGCTGTCGTACCTTCAGGGGAGCCGCCGTGGCGCCGGCCTTGAAGTCGATGTGTGGGGAATGCAATGGTCCAGTCCGCTTGCAGAAGACATCTGGATCAATATTTACGAGGTTCGCAACATAAGTCCGGTGGAGTTGAAGCGTAATATCGTTGGCATGTTTGTGGACGCCGACGTCGCAAACACCTCCGCCAACGACGCATCTTCTTTTGATACGTTCGATGATATCACATATCAATGGGATGTCACGGGCGCAAACCTGCAAGGGAAGAAGTCCGGGTATTTCGGCTTTGCATTCCTGCAAAGCCCGGGAAACGGGACAGACGGAATCGATAACGACGAAGACGGCATCATCGATGAAACGCAGTTCGACGGAGTTGACAACGACAATGATTGGAAATCATACATCGACGTCAACGGTAACAGTCGGCACGATTTTGAGGATCTGAACAGAAACGGACTCCTGGATCCCGGCGAAGACGCGGACAGTAGCGGAACGCTCGATACAGAACCTGCACGGGACGACGTCGGATCCGACGGTGTAGGCCCTTTCGACGACGGCTGGACCGTTTCCGATCAAGGCGAGGGGGACGGCGTCCCTACGGTCGGCGAGCCGAATTTTGAAGGAACGGACAACGACGAGATCGATCAGATCGGGCTAACAAGTTACTACGCGGGCTCCGTGGAACCTCCGGTCGATGACGAAGATTATTGGTCGACAAAGGTCTCTCCAGGAATATTTACGCCTGCATCTCAAGCGCCGGATATCGGATTTTCCTACGGAACGGGATTTTTCAAGCTGCCGGCGTTGCCGAATCCTCCGCCTCCCCGAGCTCAAATTCCGTTTGAACGCTTTGCGATCGCATGTCTGTTCGGCAATGATTTTCCGGACATCCTCAGGAATAAACGCATCATGCAGAGGATCTACGATGCGGATTTCAGCTTTTCCAAGCCTCCGCTGAAGCCAATCCTGACGGCGATCCCGGGGAACCGAAAAGTATTTTTGATGTGGGACGATCAGGCGGAAAGCTCGCGCGACCCTGTGTACGGTCAGGATTTCGAAATGTACAAGGTATATCGCTCGACGGATCCGTATTTCTCCGACATCAAGACGATCACCGATGCGTTTGGAAACGCCGTCCTGTGGAAATCTCTCGTCCAATTCGACAAGAAGGACGGACTTACGGGACCTCACTCTGTTCCGCTCGGAGGGGTCGGCGCAGTATATGACATGGGGACCGACTCAGGCCTGCGTCATTCGTTCGTCGACACTACCGTCGAGAATGGCAGAACATATTATTATGCGGTGGTGTCTGTGGACAAGGGATTTGACCTAGATTTTTATCAAAGGGGTCTGGTCGAGGATAGCACTCTCGGCGAAGCTGAACGCACTGCCCCAACCGAATCCGGAAAGACCATCGAAGTCGACTTTCTTGGAAATGTGATTTCGAAAGACAGAAATGTCGCGGTCGTGACTCCGCGGGAGCCCGCTGCGGGATATCGGTCGGCGGAGATCTTCTCTCGTCCCGCCCATGTTGAGGGAACCGCGACGGGATCCGTTGATCTCATGCTCCTGGACCCAGCAGCCGTGCGGGACCGCTCGTACAGGTTGACGTTCACTGAGCGGGACAGCGTTTTTCGTCAGACACTAGGCTTCGCTTTGGTTGATGCAGCGACGGCGGAGTCCCTACTGGTAGTCGATACTGTCGACTTCGAAAGTGAGGAGTTGGAAAAGAAAGTTGTCGACGGATTCAAGCTCTATTTCGCAAACGATTCCCGGGTCGAAATCTCGGGATTTGCTTGGTCGGGGGCCTCATCGGGGAATAACCTGGCGCCAAAGATCAGCGTCGCCACAACCAACGGCCCCTCGCGCATCGATACGATCCGTTTCCCTGTCGATTTCGAGATTCGAATGACGCAGGGTCTCTCCGCACGGTCATATGGAACAGTGACGCACAGGGATTCCGTCTATTTTAACATCTGGAATCTGAACGACAATCGTCCTATCGATTTCGAGTTCATCGAACCCATCGGAGCGAAGGATAGCACGATCAGCGTAGGAGATGAGCTCGTTCTCATTCTCGAACGTGCGAGTCCGACCAGCAACATCATTCGAAAGACTTCGTGGAGGCTAAAATTCGACACCGTTACGGGAACGCCGTACACGCTGCCGAGTCCGGGACATGTCTTGCGTGTTACGACGACAAAACCGTTCGCGTCAAAGGATGCGTTTGAATTCTCAATGAGGGCTTCGACGTATTCCGAGAGTCGTGCAAAAGAAATGTTGGCGAAAGTGTATGTTGTGCCCGATCCGTACGTCGCAGTCAACTCGCTTGAACCCAAACGCCCCACCGGCTTCACGGGGCGCTACGAACGGCGGGTCGAATTTGTCAATCTTCCCAGAAGGTGCACGATCATGATTCTGGCCGTCAACGGCACGCTGATCAAGACTTTGGAGCATTCGGCCGATAGCGACAACGGAAGAGAGGCTTGGGATCTGACAACGAAGGACGGTTTGGAAGCATCCTTTGGGGTCTATTTCTTCCACGTTAGTGCACCCGGCATCGGGGAAAAAGTTGGTCGATTTGCTCTGATCAAATAAGAGAATCGGTAATCCTGCGGAATACGGACGACACAAATGCAGAAACTATTCATGCCGGCTCAACTCAGGTACTGGTCAATGGTCAACGCAGCAGCGCTGATGTACCTAGTCCAGCCCTCACTTTTGGCTCAAAAAAGTGACGGCCAGCCGGTCGTTCAATCGGTCTCCAACGTCGGAACCAATGCGGCCGCGTTCCTCCAGATCGGCATCGGAGCTCGCGCGTCGGCAATGGGGGGAGCGTATGTGGCTTTGGCGGACGATGGAACGGCAATGTATTGGAATCCGGCGGGGATTAGCCGACTCGGGAAGGTCGAAGCAGTCTTCACATATTCTGACTGGCTGGTTGACACACGTCACGCATATGCCGGGATTGTTTTTCCCCTTGGAACGGTCGCGTCGATCGGAGCGCACTTTACATCCTTCGGCATGCCGGAGCAACCTGTACGAACGATTGGGCAGGAAGAAGGGACCGGCGAAACGTATTCGGCAGGCGACTTGGCGCTGGGCGTAACGTTCGCGTACAATTTCACTGACCGCTTCAGCATCGGTTTCGGGGCGAAGTATATTAATCAACGGATATGGCATACTTCGGCTCACGGCTTTGCACTCGATATCGGAGCGCTATATCGCACGCAGTGGGAAGGACTGAACATGGGGTTCAGTCTGACGAATTTCGGGACGAATATGCAGTTATCCGGCAGGGATCTGTTGAACGCTGTGGACCCTGACAAGAACAATTCCGGAGTGGAAAACATCAATGTGAACTATTCGACGAGCGAATTCCCTCTTCCCCTTGTTTTTCGGTTTGGCGTGTCACAACACGTTGATATCATGACCGATGATCAGCGTCTCACCGTTTCTGCGGACGTGCTTCATCCAAGCAACAATGTGGAGAGTATCAACGTCGGGATGGAATTTGCGTTGTATAAGACGATCGACTTCCGCGCCGGATACGAATCGCTCTTTGATCAGGACAGGATAAACGGTCTGACGCTCGGATTTGGCGTCCATACCGCCCTGTTCTCAGGACTTGCAACGTACTTCGACTATGCCTACGCAGATTGGGGAGTATTCAACTCCGTTCAAAGGTTGTCCCTGCGGATGACATTCTAAATTTTCCTACAGCGTGAGTTTCCGAAAGCGACCCTCGGGATTGACCTCGTCTCTTGCCGCTTCCACCGGCCTCTCGGTCGTCATACATGGTCTTCCATGAAGACGAAGCAGTGCATTCTCGCGATTGACCAGGGCACAACCTTCACCAAGACGTATCTCTTCGACCGGAATTTGAACGTTGTCGCCGGGAACACCGGCAGTCACACGCAGATTCGTCCACATGCAGGTTGGGTGGAACACGACGCTCGGGAGATTCTCGGAACCACGATTGCATCGATACGCGCGACACTGAGGTCGGCCGGTGTACGAGCGTCCGAGATTGCTGCGGTTGGCATCGCGAACCAGGGCGAAACTGTCGTGGCATGGGACGCGTCGACCGGTGCTCCGTTGTATCATGCGATCGTTTGGCAAGACCGCAGAACGGAGAAGATGTGCGAAGTCCTCCGCGGCGATCCTTCCTTCGCGCGAAACGTTCGGAACAGGACGGGTCTGCACATTGACCCATATTTTTCTGCCACGAAGGTTGCGTGGCTGTCGAAACATGTCCTTGCCATACGTCGCGCGGCGTCGCGGAAGAGACTCATGGTGGGAACGATGGATTCGTGGCTTATCTGGAATCTGTCGGGCAGGAAATCGTTTGTCACCGACCCTTCTACTGCGTCGCGTACATTGCTCTTTAACATAAGGACCCTCCGTTGGGATGTCGGACTTCTCAAGCGTTTCGGCGTTGACCGGAGTTCACTCCCCGATGTACTGCCTTCTCAGGGAGTCTGTGGGACTATAGCATCTTCAGTCTTGGGGGCTGAGGTTCCCATTGCAGCATTGCTGTGCGATCAGCAGGCGGCATTGCTGGGGCACGGATGCTTGAAAGCCGGACAAGCCAAATGCACGTATGGAACCGGGGCTTTTTTCCTGCTGAATCTGGGCAATACAGGCGTCCAATTGGCCGAAGGACTCCTGACGTCCATCGCTTGGTCGATGGAGAAAAACACGCACTACGTCTTTGATGGCGGCGTGTATTCGGCGGGAAGCGCTGTGGACTGGCTGAAAAACGGGCTCGGAATCATCGCGACGGCCTCCGAGACACAAGACCTTGCGACCTCCGTCGATTCTGCGGGAGGCGTCATATTCGTTCCTGCATTGCACGGTCTGGCTTCGCCGTACTGGAATTCATCCGTTCGAGCCTGTTTTCTGGGTCTCAACGCGCGTACCACTCGGGCCCATCTTGCACGGGCGGTGTTGGAGGGTATCGCGTATCGCATTCGGGATATCTGTGAGACGATGAATTCCGGGTGGTCACGAAAGATCGAATCGCTCAGTGTCGACGGTGGACTGACCCGGAATACGTTCCTTATGCAGTTCCAGTCGGATATCCTCGGGATTCCCATTCGTGTCCCTCACATGTCTGAGTCGACGTCCTTGGGTGTGGCCTATCTTGCGGGCTTGGCCGTCGGTTTTTTCAAGGGCGAAGAGGTCTTGCACAGGAAGAACAGGGCCGGGAGAGTTTTTCTGCCGCGATTGACGAGGGCCGAGCGTGACCGCATGTACGGTGATTGGAAACGTGCCGTTCGCGCTGCCGAAATATTCGCTCGACGTGATGGGTCACGACCGCGAGACAACCGGAATTCGCGCTGACCGGAGAAATCATGAACTTCATTGCACCGTCTGCCTCACCTGCATTTGACACGCGCCTGCATGCAGCTTTCCTCCATTGGCGTTACCGGATCTTTGGAGTTATGTGGCTGCTCTACGCCGGGTATTATCTCTGCAGAAAGAATTATTCCGTTGCACAACCCGTCTTCATGGAAGAATTCGGTTGGAGTGGTCAGGATGTCGGGGTCATCATATCTTCGTATCTGACGATGTACGCTCTTGGCCAATTCATCTCCGGTCCCTTGGGTGACCGCTTTGGAGCGCGAAGGATCATCACCGTCGGTCTCCTGCTCAGTGTTGCAGCAAACCTCTTGTTCCCGTTTTCGTCGTCAATTCTCTCCATGGCCGTGATGATGGGAGTCAATGGGATAGCGCAATCCACAGGATGGCCGAACAGTATGAAGACGATGTCCAACTGGTTTTCTTTGAACGAGCGCGGCAGAATGATGGCATGGTGGGGAACGAATTATCAGGTAGGTGATCTCGTCGCGACGGGATTTGCGGCATTTCTTATCGGATCGGCATCGTGGCGGGAAGCGTTCTGGATTCCTGCAATTGGTTTGGGAATCGTCGGCGGGGTATTTCTGTGGGGTCAGCGAAACCGTCCAGAGGACGTCGGCCTGCCGGGCATAGCTGAATATTCGGAGAACGCTCCCACAGTTGAAAGAGGGGATCGACTTGCAGTCGCCGAGACGCCGCATTCTGTAAAGGAAATCGTGGTGGAAGTGTTGCGCAACAAGTTCATCTGGAACTTGGGCCTGTCCTACTTCTTCCTCAAACTTGTCCGATATACGTTCTTGTTCTGGCTCAGTACGTACCTCGTACAGGTTATCGGATTTCAGCCGGACAGCGCAGGGTATATGAGCTCCATATATCCATTCGCGGGCTTCCTGGGGACGGTGGCCGCGGGTTATGCGTCCGACAAGTTCTTTTCCGCACGCCGGGCTCCTGTCAGTGTCATCATGCTGGCGTCCTTGGCGGCTTCGATCTATGGCTACAGCCTGTATGCCGGCCATGCGATCCTGGGTCCGGTGTTCTTGGGCGTCATTGGTTTCAGCACGTTTGGACCGGATACGCTTATCTCTGCAACTGCAGCGATGGATTTTGGTGCGCGAAGGGGCTCGTCATCGGCCGCCGGATTCATCAATGGGATCGGTTCCATTGGCGCCGCACTGAGCGGCGTTCTCATTGCCTGGATTTCCAGTGAGTTAGGTTGGAGTGCCGTCTTTCATTTTCTGATGGCAATCACGGCGGCGTGCCTTGTTCTTCAGACTTTCATGTGGAATGCAAAAGGGACGAATTAACGTCACATCAGCAAAGGACGAACTATCATGAAAACAGTCATGCGATGGATTTCCTTCATTCTTTTCGTGATATCAGCTGTCGCACCAGGGCAACGGAAGACTGAGAATGTCTTTTTGATCACGGTGGACGGACTCCGGTGGAACGAAGTCTTCGCCGGTGCGGACCGCCGATTGATGAGCAAAGACTGGGGGGGTGTCAAAGACTCCGTTGTGCTTTCAGCAAAATTCTGGAGGGACTCGGAAAAAGATCGTCGCTTGGCGCTCATGCCATTCTTGTGGACGACGCTCGTTCACGAAGGAGTGGTGTATGGGAATCGGACCATTGGAAGCAAGGCTTCTGTCGCAAACGCAATTCATATATCGTATCCAGGTTATGCGGAGATCCTTACGGGGCGCGCCCAACCGGAGATAGCTTCCAACGAGAAAAAGCAGATCCCGGCGACAACGATCCTGGAATTTCTCAAGAATGAACTCCACTTGGGGGATAAGCAGGTTGCCGCATTTACGTCCTGGGACCTGTATCCCTATGCCGTGAGCCGTGTGCCTGGGGCGATCTACTGTAACGCGGGGTATGCGTCCGTCGTGGACGGAGAACTAACTGCGCGGCAATCATTTCTCAACGTGCTGCAGGATGAAGTTCCCCAGGCATGGAGGACGGTTCGATTCGATGCGTTCACTTTTTATCACGGCATGGAATTCATCAAGAAACATAAGCCGAAAGTGTTCTACTTTGCGTTCGGTGAAACGGATGACTGGTCGCACGACAGGCGGTACGACCATGTTCTCGAAGCTGCATTTCGCGTCGACAAGTATCTCAAGGAACTTTGGGAGTTTGCCGCATCCGACCCACAGTATGCGGGGAAGACTACGTTTATCCTTTCTTCCGATCACGGTCGCGGTTCCAGCGCCACCAAGGATTGGGCCGACCACGGCGCAGAAATCGCCGGGTCGGACGAGATATGGATGGCGGTGTTTGGCCCCGATACTCCCAAGGAAGGGGAAGCGGCGAACATGCCACAGGCGTACGCAATGAACATTGCAGCGACGATGGCAAAACTCTTGGGACAAGATTTCCGGAAATCCGAACCGGAGTGCGGTGCACCGCTTCCAAAGGCATTGTACTGACATGATGAGGGCACGTCACTTCCCTAGATGATGACCGCATGACCGACCAGTCGCTCAGGTCCGACGATGATGCCGCGATGCGGCGATTCAGTTATACCCAGCAACTCAAACGTTCACTCCATTTGTTTGGCTCGTTCGCAGTTGCATTCAGTTTTATTTCGATCACGACTGGCATTTTTACCAACTATGGCTTCGTGCTCTCCACCGCGGGGCCGGCAGGTATCTGGACCTGGCCGCTCGTTGCCGTCGGTCAAACTCTTGTTGCGATTGTGTTTGCCGAACTGGCTGTGAAGATTCCTGTCGCCGGGTATTCTTATCAATGGTTGCGGAGGATGAACGCGCCCAGGATGGGGTGGTTTCTGGGTTGGATTTCGTTCTCCTTCCTTGTGCTCGTGGTTCCGGCAGTTGATTTCGGACTTGCACCGCTGGTGGCTGAACTCCTGGGAATGAAGGTCACACCGTCCACTCTCACGAGAATCGTTCTGTCCGTGCTGGCGCTGCAGGCCACCATAAACATCATTGGCGTAAAACTCGCCGCCCGGATCAATAACGCCGCCGTGTTCACGGAAGCCATCGGCATTCTGGGCCTTACGATCTTTCTGTTCGTGCATGCATTTTCCAACCCTCAGTTGAAGTTCGATATCCTCGTGGACACAACGACGGCCGCAGTCGCGAGCGAGTCGTATATGATACCTTTCATACTCTCATCACTCATGGGTGCGTTCACACTTGTCGGCTTTGAAGCAGCGGCGAACTTGTCGGAAGAGACGGTGAACGCCGGCCATGTCGTTCCCCGTGCTATTATTCTCTCAGTGATCTTGAGCGGATTTTTTGGAACTTTGTTTCTGATTGCAGCTACGCTCTCGATATCGAGCGCATCGCTCGTTGTGAACATGGAGAATCCGTTAACGTTCATTATTCAAGAAAGTCTGGGACCCGTCATCGGGACGTTGTTCATCATACTCGTGATTATTTCGATCTTTGCCTGCGGTTTGGTGATCACTGCCTCGGGAGCCCGCCTGGTCTTCGCGATGGCTCGGGACGGTCAATTCTTCTTCAACGATCGCTTCAAACAAGTGTCCTCGCGTCATCAATCGCCGGTCGCTGCGACGCTCTTGGTGTTTGTCCTTGGGGCCGTCGTGGCCGTTTTCTCACGATCGCTGACGCTGCTGGTGGGTGCGACGTCCGTCTTGCCAGCGGTGATATACCTGATCACCATCGTTACATATGTTCGTCGGAGACACAAATTGTCCGGACAATACGGAGCGTTCACGATGGGGAAATGGGCCGTTCCCATATTTGTCCTTTCCATCGGCTGGCTTGTGCTTGAACTCGCCGTACTTACTGTCCCCCGGGAATTTCACGCGGTAACGTACACGGCTGGAGCGATCATGGCTGTTGGCGCGATCCTTCAAGTCCTGTTCTTCAGCAAAGCGTGAAGTCGAACGGAAGTGCAGTGTACACATGAACGCCAAACAATATGATATCGTAGTTGTCGGAGCAGGAGTCGTCGGATGTGCGATAGCATTTGAGCTTTCGAGGTTCAATCTCCGGGTTGCCCTCCTGGATTCACGCAGCGACGTAGGGTCCGTTACGAGCAAGGCGAACAGCGCCATTCTGCATACGGGGTTTGATGCCACATCGGATACGATCGAATCTGCGCTCGTCCGTAAAGGATATCAGCGCTTTCATCACTGGTCGTCCATCCTCGGCCTTCCCATCGAGAAAGTGGGAGGATTGTTGATCGCCTGGGATGAGGAGCAACTAGTGTCGCTGCCGGGTATTGTTGAGAAGGCGAAGAAGAACGGCGTGACGGACCTGACGGTGGAATCTCCGGAGTCTGTCTATGCGCTTGAACCGCAACTCTCCCCCGGAGCCCTAGGCGGGATACGTATCCCGGGCGAATCGATCACGTGTACGTTCACGGCACCGCTAGCTTTTGCGACGACTGCCGTAAGAAACGGAGTTGAATGGCTCAAAGGGACTCACGTTCACCGTGTCCACAAAATGGACACAAGGCATCAATTGCAGACATCCAGGGGAATTGTGGATTGTCGCATTCTTATCAACGCCGCCGGACTTTTCAGCGACGAGATAGACAGGATGCTCGGTTTTGACCGGTTCACTGTATCACCTCGTAAGGGTGAATTTGTGGTTTTTGACAAACGGGCGCGCTCACTCCTTTCGCACATCATCCTCCCCGTTCCTACAAAAAAGACCAAAGGAGTGCTGATTGCCCCCACCGTGTATGGCAATGTTCTGCTGGGCCCTACAGCGGACAATATTCAGGACAAATCCGATTCCTCCACGACGGTGGAAGGTCTCTCCAATCTGATGTCAAAGGGTACTCGCTTGATGCCGGCGTTGTTGAAAATGCCGATCACAACAACATATGCGGGACTGCGTGCTGCGACGGAAAACAGCGATTACCAGTTGTTCTTCGAACCGCAGGCTTCGTATATCTGCGTCGGCGGCGTGCGATCTACCGGCATGTCATCATCATTGGGTATCGCCGAGGCTGTACGTGAACGGCTTCCCGATTTCGGCATCACACTCGAGCCAAAACCCGGTTGGATCGCGCATCGCATGTCAAACATTGCCGAGAGCTTTGAGCGACCCAGCCAATCATCGGAAAGGATCGGGCTTCATCCGGAATATGGACGGATTGTCTGTCACTGTGAACAGGTAAGTTTGCGAGAGATTAAGCAAGCATGCAGCGGTCCTCTCCCGGCCACAAATTTGGATGGTATACGCCGGCGGACCAGGGCGATGCTCGGACGATGTCAGGGATTCTACTGCATGGCGAATATCGTCGACATTTGTTCGAACAATTTGGAGATGAGTGCCGAATCGCTTCTCGGGATGGCAGATCCGAAGGAGAAAGCATGAGCTCGGCAACTCACTGGGATATCATTGTGGTGGGGGGCGGTCCCGCAGGTCTTTCTGCGGCTATGGTTGCGGCAAAAAGGCCCGGGACAAGGGTTCTAGTGTTTGAGCGGGAAGAGGCAGCCGGCGGCATTCCTCGTCACTGCGACCACACCGGATGGGGATTGCGCGACCTTCGATGGAGCTATTCCGGCCCTTCGTATGCACGGAGACTCACGAAACTTGCGGTCGACGCGGGTGTTCACATACTCACGGACACTACCGTCAGGAAAGTCGAATCGTCGGGCGAAGATCGAATTGTCCACACGGTGAGTCCCCGGGGCATTCAATCTTACACGGCTTCTGCAGTGATCCTGGCAACAGGATGCAGGGAATCGACGCGTCATTCCCTTCTGCTCCCGGGCAAGCGTCCCCTCGGCGTTTTCAACACAGGTACTTTACAACAGTTCGTACACCTGAAACGTATTGTCCCGGGGACTGTTGCGGTTGTGTTTGGAAGCGAACATGTCGCCTTTTCTGCTGTTATGACTTTGAACAAGGCCGGCATGAAAATCGCCGCGATGGTTGAGCCAGACGGATATCCGCACAGTTTCTTACCCGTGTCATGGTCGTTCGAACGTTGGTATGGTTTTCGGCTGTTGTTAAACTGCAGGATCGTCAACATACACGGCAACCATCGACTGACAGGCATCACGGTCGAGGACACCACCACGAATCGGAGAACGGACTTGGCCTGCGATACGCTCATCGTGTCAGGCGCGTTCAAGCCGGAGATCACTCTCGCTGTAGAATCGAATCTGCCCATCGACCCGGCGGCAGATTCCGTTCTCGCGGATTCTTTCCTCCACACGGAGCGCAAAGGCATTTTTGCTTGCGGAAACGTTCTGCACGGTGCAGAAACTGGTGATATTGCCGCGCTTGAAGGACGCTGGGCAGGAGTCCAGGCCGGTAGGTATCTTGACAATCGCTTGTCGGAACCAAGAAGGGTTCGTATCGAATGCGCTGCCCCCATCGCGTGGATTTCGCCCGGAAACGTGATCGCCCCCATACTGGACATTCCGTCATTCCTTTACACAATGCGCGTGACGCGGCGTATCAGAAATGCGACGGTCGTTGCGCGTTTTGGCGGTGAAACAGTGTGGAAAAAGCGATATGGAACACTGACTCCTCACCGACGGATCGCTGTTCCAGTCCATACCTGGACCCTGGGGGCTGATCCGGGACGGAATGATATGATTCGATTGTCAATAGAGGAGGCGGCGTGACGAAGGCGTCGTTTTTGTGGATTGCGGGCATTGCTGTGATCTCGGTGAAGCTCGACGCACAGCAAAATGGCACGATGGACACGCTGGCGGTCGTCGGCCCGACAGTGATCACTGTCTACGACCTCCTGGAACGAATCGAATTAATGCCATGGAAGGACAAAGATGCCGATCAGGGACCCCAAAGGGGACTGGCATCACTCGTCGCAGAAAAGCTCCTCTCGTTGGGGGCGCGGGAATCGAATATCGTGCTCGAGCCCGCAATTCAGGCCTCGCTCAGAACGATCGAACGATTGGCGGTTCGCGACGAATTGTACAGGCAGGAGGTTTCTACAAAGGTCCGACTGACTCATGCTGAGATCGCCGACGGTATGCGCAAACTGATGCGTAGCCTTGATCTTCGCATTTTGCATGTCGCCTCGAAGGAAGACGGCGATTCGTTGCACAGAACTTTGGAAGAAAGTCCGAATCCTGACAGCACGTTGCAGGAAGTCGCTCCAATGCTCGTGACGTCACAATCGTCGGTGCAAGCAAGTTTTGGGGAGTTGGATTCCGATATTGAAAACGCAGCCTACAAGCTTCGGGAATTGCATTCTTCTTCACCAGTGCGGACGCCGGATTCCGGTTGGGCGGTGATGTACCTTCGGTCGGCAACACCTGGATCGGTGAAAGCCTCTCTGCCAGTGTCCGACCGTAAACAACGGGTGGAACGAGTGCTCCGGCAGCAAAAAGAAAACCAGATCCTCAAGATATACATGGGAAACGTGCTGAGTGCGCACACGGGTCGCGTCGACACCTCCCTCTTCAACCTGGTGGCCGCATCGATGCGTCAGATATTGGCGAGCTCATCCAAGGGAACGCGGTCGAAGAAACCGATCGAACTCTCCGCGGAAAACATCGATTCGACAAGGTCCGCGTTGGAACATGACCTTGGAAGAACGCTCGTGTACATCGGGGAGGAGAAGATGAGCGTCGAAGATGCGCTCGAAGAGTTTCGTTACCATTCATTAAAATTCTCGACGCTCGAAAGATCCGCGTTCAGAAAACAACTCAACGCGGCACTTCGTATGGTGGTCGGGGCCGATATTATGACGCGTGAAGCTTACCGGAAGAATCTTCAACAGTCGCAAAGAGTCCGGCACGATGTGAACATGTGGCACGATTGGCTGCTCGCGCGGAGCCTCTTACGCCGTTTGACGGACTCCGTCAGGGTATCCGAAGATCAGGTCGCAGAGTACCTGAGCCGCAACGGAGGCAATGCAGCACTGCAGTACGAGGTCAACGTGCGTGAAGTCCTTCTTTCTGATCCCGGCGATGCCGCCGACGTTCTTCACGATCTTCGCGGTGGGGCTCTTCTTGAAGATCTTGCACGCGAACGATCACTCCGGAAAGCATGGGCAATACAAGACGGAGAATCCGGTTTTTTTCGGGTGTACGATCGGCCGAAGATCGGGTTTGCCGCATTAGTGTCGGATGAGGGGAGTATTGTCGGTCCGCTCAGTCTTCCCGAAGGCTATTCTGTATTTCGTGTCATCGGGAAACGAAAAGAACGGCCCGGAGTGGAAGATGTTTCTGATTTTCTTGAGCGTACGAAAAGGTCGTTAACATCTGCGTTGCGAAAGAGCATCATTGAACGAACCGTGACCGACCTTTCCTTGCGGCACGGAGTCACATTCCAGCACAAAAGTCTCGCAAAAGTCAAAGTTTCCACAACTTCCATGGTAACGCAACGATCCATCGGTTTTGGCGGTACCATCCAGGCAGCGCCTATTTTAGCCCCAATGTGGGAATGGGCACGTGAAACAGAAAAGCAAACCTCGATCGTGCCGTAAGTTGTTCAGCTGCCGCGCAGTGGAATCACAAGCCGACAAAGCTCCCTCGCCCTTCGCCCACAATTCCTCCGTTTCCTTCGTTTTCTTCCCGTCGCTTTCTTGACAATCCTCGAGTGAATTCAGAACTTGAACGCTACCTGAGAACACCACCGTCTCTCGACCGCAGATTCCTGAACACAATACATTGAGGACGATCTACGATGAGCACCCACCGGACTGAAAAGGATTCCATGGGAGAAGTCATGGTCCCGGAGACAGCATACTGGGGCGCCCAGACGCAGAGGGCCATCGACAACTTTCCCGTGAGCGGAATAACGTTTGCCGTTCCCTTCATCCAATCCTTGGCAATGATCAAGAAGGCTTGCGCGGGCGTACACCGCGACCTTGGATTGCTTGACCCAAAGATTGCAGACGCTATCGAACATGTGTGCGAAGAGATCATCGAAGGACAGCACTATGATCAGTTTCCTTTGGACATTTTCCAGACGGGCTCGGGAACATCGACGAACATGAACATGAACGAGGTCGTCGCGACCCGGGCGAATGAGATCCTCAGCGGCTCAAAGAAGACGAGTTCTCCGGTGCATCCGAATGACCATGTCAACAGAGGACAGTCGTCAAACGACGTCATTCCTGCCGCCATCCACGTCTCAGCCGCGCTCCAGACGAAGGAGACATTTCTGCCAGCGTTGGAAGCGCTCCACAAGGCAATCGTCGACAAACAGAGATCTTTCAGGAACGTCGTAAAGACGGGTCGGACGCATCTCATGGACGCCATGCCACTGACTCTCGAACAGGAAATGTCAGGGTGGGCTTCGCAAGTTGCGCACGCAAAGGAACGGATCGAGAGCGCACTTCCGGGCCTCCTGGAACTTGCAGTGGGGGGAACGGCGGTTGGAACGGGAGTGAATTCGCCCGAAGGATTCGGTGGGCGTGTAGCGGACAAACTCTCAAAACTGACGGGAACGCATTTTCGTGAAGCGGCGAACCACTTTGAGGCCCAAAGTTCGCAGGACGCCGTCGCGTCGCTCTCGGGTCAACTGAAATCCTACGCTTCCGTTCTTATTAAGATCTGCAATGACCTTCGATGGATGAACAGCGGTCCGAACTCCGGACTCGGTGAGATTCGCGTGCCGTCACTCCAACCCGGGTCGTCGATCATGCCCGGAAAGGTCAACCCGGTGATCCCCGAAGCGGCAAGGATGGCGGCCGTGCAGGTCATCGGAAACGACGCCGTCATCTCGCTTTCCAACGCAATGGGTGAGTTTCAACTGAATGTGATGCTGCCGGTGATCGCACACAATGTGCTTCAGTCCATTCGCCTACTCGCGAACGTCTCCCGCCTGCTCGCCGAGAAAACGATCACAGGTTTCGAGGTGGACGAACAACGGATTGCAGAGCTTCTGGAACGAAATCCCATCCTCGCGACGGTTCTCAATCCCATCATCGGCTATGACAAGGCAGCTGAGGTAGCAAAGAAGGCAATGAGAGAAAAGAAGACGATCCGCGAAGTGGTGGTGGAAATGGGATACCTTACCGCACGTCAGGCGGAGGACATACTCGATCCAAAGAAGATGACCAATCCCGACGCCGCCAAGGAGGGAAGGTAGCATTGCAGGTGAGGTCCTTGCTGTTGCCGGTGTGCTTGTGCTGTGTCGGTGTGTCGTGCGATCAAGGCGAGCCGCCGCCGAGCATGATCGTACCCGGCGCGTTCAGTTCCGACCATGAGGTGTTAGCTTTTCTCACGCTCGAAGATCCATACCCACAGTACACGTTGTTCCCGCACGCCGATTCCGTAGTCGTTGGGTCGCTCAATGGTTCGAGCGCCCACAGGCCTGCCGTTCGGGTCACGCTGAACTCTAGAGCTGCCTCAAGCCTTGTCGATGGCCGATTTCCTGCCGGGGGGTCGTTCCGTGACAGCTCTGTCGTTTTCAAAGAGATACGGGATGGGGGATCGACACCGATATTCGCCGTTGCCCTGAAGCAACGGGGGAATCCACTCGCACAAAATGGATGGCTCTGGGCGGAGTACTTTCCGGATGGTACAACGGCATATTCCATTCAGAAGAAAGGCGCCGGATGCATAGGTTGTCATTCGTTGGAACAAGGTTCGCAGCACGACTTCATTCGAACGTTTGAACGACAAGCACCTTGAAAAGGCGTATGTCGACAATCGACAATAGAAAACGGCAGCTCAGGCCACCGCTGGGGAACAGATATGAAGCAAGTACATTCACATGAGCCCTCACAGAAGGATGCCGCAGTGTCCTTCCTGCAATTCGTAGTTCAAGGGAATATCCGTGAAGCGTATGCGAAGTTTGTAGACCCGGACATGCATCACCATAACCCGGCCTTTGCCGGCGACGCTGCGAGCCTGGAAAAAGCGATGGAACAAAATCATGCGCAATTCCCCCACAAACTTCTCGATGTCAAGCGGGTGCTCGAAGACGGAAACCTGGTGGCGGTCCACTCGCTCATTCGGCTGCAATCGGGCACGCCAGGTGTAGCCGCCGTCCACATCTTTCGCTTTCACGCCGGTCGTATTGTCGAAATGTGGGATGTCGGACAGCCTGTGCCGGAGACAAGCCCCAACGTGAATGGGATGTTTTGAGGAGGAAACAGGAGCAAGGAAAAAGTTTACCCCGAGCGAAGTCGAGGGGGAAAAAGGAGAGAAGAGCGAGGAAGGGACTTGGAATTCCTGATTGTGCGAATATGGGATCAGGGAATTGAACATCGCTGTGCCCGTGGGTATATTACACGGCCACGATCATGTTTGGATGATTTTCGATTTCCATGAACGGAGAACTGTATTCGTATTTTTTTGGCGATCATCGCCGGTTGGAACAGCTGCTCGACGAGGCGGAGAAAAGCGATCCCATAAACGGGACGCACTACGCTGAATTCCGCAAAGGTCTTCTGCGGCACATCGGACTGGAGGAGAAAGTCCTTCTTCCTGCCCTCTTGCCGCGGCTGCCTTCCGGAATGCAACCAGTCGTCGATCAGATTCGTCGTGACCACGCGGCGATCGGGGCATTGATGGTGCCGCCGCCGACCAGACGGATTATCGGTGCGCTCCGACATATTCTCAACAAGCACAATCTTCTGGAAGAAACCGAGCGAGGACTGTACGACGCCTGTGAATCACTTCCGGCAAATGAAGTGGAAGCGATCGTCCGGAAAGCGCGCGAAGCGCCCCAGGTCAAAGTCATGCCCCACAATTCGAGCCCGAATGCTCTGGACGCAACTGCGCGGGCATTGCAGCGAGCGGGCTATGATGCAGAAGCACTGCTTGGTGTACGTCCGCGCACGATGGAAAGCTGAACTCACGTCTATTCGATACTATCACCCCATCACGCAGGAGCACACATGAACGCCGGTTCGAAAACACTTCTCGATACCACCATTAAAGAATGGGCAAAGTTCGCCGCAGACCGCGACAAGATGACCGCCGCGGCCGCAGAAGTGGCTGCGGCAGCGAAGAAGGTCATTCAAGAAGACCTTGCGTACCTAAAAACGCAGAATATCGACGTTGAATGCGACAATCCGGATGCGCTCAAGGTCCTCGGTGGAGTCATCCATATCGACCCTATCGTCGATGCAGTGTTCCCAAATGTAAAATCAAGCGTCGTCCTCAAATGCGGGGAAGCGAACAGAGCCATCCTGATCAATCCGAATATGTCGATCTCTGCCGGCGGAGTGGTGATGTCATTCGAGCAGTTGCGCAAAGCCATTCCGGACCCGTTTGCGACGAACGCCGCCGACTTTGTCCGGGATGCTTTCTTGTTTGTTGCGCGTTCAGGCAAGGACGCGGCAAAATAAAATCGACTGGGGCGCCGTTCATAATTCACATCGGTATTGCATGTGCATTTCGTCCGTACAAACAACAGAAAGGACGAAGACATGGCGAACCTTCACAGTGCTCTAGCGGAGGAAGCAAAAAGCGAAGCACGCGCCAAGACCGCTTTCGTCCTTGCCACATTCTACGTGAGCCTTGCGGCGGGTAGCTGTCTGCGGGCGCAGCCTACCGTCGTCCTGTTTGTCGTTGACGGACTACAGAATGACGCCGCACAAATTGCGGCGGCCAACGGCGCCACACACCTGAAGTTCTTCCTCCATCACGGAGTGCGCGTCGAGGAAGCGTTGTGCACAAGCCCTTCTGCCGTCGTCATCCTCCCGGATTCTTCCCGCCCTTGGGGAACTGCCGCTCCGCCCAACGTCGCAATGCATACCGGTACGCACGTGTTCGAGTCGCGTGCGATCGACGATGTGTTCCTTGCCGCGCGCAGGTCCGGCATCCGCTCTGTCTTCGCCGGAAGCGCCGATAACTACAACGTCTTTACGAGCGCCGACTTCCATCATGCGCGAAGCTACACGGACTCATTCTGCGTCGCATTTGCGGTCGAACATCTCGTTCGCGACACGGTGCGCCTTTTCTCGATTCACCTGCAGGAATTGCGGCGTGCCTGGAAGGGACCGGCCGGCAAGGTCGATCCGTTATCGTCCTACCAACAATCTCTTCTCCACGCAGACCGTCAGCTTGGAAGACTTATTGATGCCGTCAAGTCGGCCGGCCGCTGGGAAAGCACGTACGTCGTTATCGCCTCGGACCACGGTATGGGTACGACAGAACGAAGCGATCATCCGGCTTCCGAGCCTACATCATGGAGGTCATTCATGTGCTTCTACGGCCCGGGGATCCGACAAGGGGCCACGATTCCGTACGCCGAAACCCCGGACATCGCCGTTTTCATTGCATACGTCTTGAATATCGGTCGACTCCGAGGACATGCCGATACTGTTGTCACCAAAGCACCGAAGGGCGTCACAGGAACGCTGCTGTCCGATCTGTTTGAACATGGACCGCGCGAGATTACTCATCCACTGCTCGTTCGGAGGTACCTGGAAAAGAATCGCTGGGCACCGGAAGATCGATTTTCCGATTACAGGTCCGGTATGTTAGAATTGTTGGGGGAATCACATTGAAGCAGGCTTCAAAAAGAAGGCAGCCTTTCAGCTGCCTTTTCTGTTGTACCGCCCCTCGATCGTCGGGAGAATTCATTTCTCGGGCTTGAAGATGGCGTAGCCGAACATGAAGGAAAGCCGATTGCCGTCCGGATTCGTTGCCAGCACGAGGTTGAGCGGAATACTGACGCCGCCGTAGTTGATCGATTTTCCCACTGCGAGCACCAGCGCGGTCTTCACACCCTGGTCCGTGATAACAGTGTTCGGTCCCATTCCGAATTCCCATCCACTCGGGAATCGGATTCCCATCGCCAATGTGCCGCTCGGAATGAGCGTGCCGTATTCCACGCCACCCACAAGGGGAATGCCCTCTATGACGAACGACGGACCTTCGCCGTCCGGTACCACTTGGTACTCGAAATGCCAGCCGAATTGGCTGATCAATGAGCCGATGCGCCGATCCCTCAGTTCCTTGGTCAGCGTGCTCTGACCGAGGACATACGTCGCGCCCAGTCGCGGGCCGTCGAGACTCCGGCGTGAGAAATTGATCTGGGGCAAGTCGTACGATTGCGCGGAGGTAGGAGTTGCCCAGCCGGCGAGCGCAATGAGTGCACATAACAGCGTGAAGCGTTTCATGATGACCTCCTGTGGATGTGAGATGGAACGTTGATTGACAAGCCTTCAGAATACGTGACGCAACGATGCAAAAACTATCACATCAACGGCGAATCCGCCGAGAGCCCACCACCACGAGTTATTCGGATCATTCTCGGCGCGTATGGCAACGATGTCGGTGCTTCTAATGAATTCGTTTGGACGGAAGCTGTCTTCGAGTGCGGCCGACCTTGGCTGGACTGATTTACGGACGATGATGCCGTTCCGTGCCGGCATCAGACGCTTTTCGACAATGGATCTAAGCTCTTCGGCAGTCCAGACCCGGCCATTCACCGTGCGGATTCCGTCGAGCCGATGCCACGCGATGTGGACCGGTCCGCGGAAGGATTGAAACTGCAGCCAGATTCCATCTTTAGAGTATCCAGCAAATTGAACGTCGGCAAAAGTCCGGGAGTCGACAACGACGCGGACCGTGTCAAGCGTCAACGGGGGATTCGGTCCATTTTGGGCGGCGCAGGATGCCAGGAGATTCGCCCGATTTGTCGCAGCATCCTCGAGAACGCTCCGGACGACGACCAGGGATCGTGTACGGCCGGCGTTATCGGTTATCTCCACTCCCAGGCCGGGGCGAAGGGTCTGGAAGGCTTCCCTTGACACAGTCACTGTGTCGGGGGCGGTGGTATCAATCAGCGATCCGACGCCGAACCCGGCGAGAGCACAGCCGCCGAAAAACAGAACAACGACTAGAGAAATCGTTGCGCCGCAGAGGGATCGATTCACGGAGATGTTCATGATGTACATTCCTTGTTCACGTTCTGAACGCAACATACCAGCCGCATGGTTCTGTTATGTCAGGGGGATGTCAAGAAGTCTTCAAATTACTCCGGTGCGTGGCTTTTGGTCCAACGATGACATAATGTGTTGCGGGGGATTCAATCGCTGTTGGGCTGCCGACAGCGAATGAAACATGAGGGTGTCGTACGAAACCGTGGATGCCGGCGGCGCTCAAGCAAACAAAAAGCCCGGCGTGCATGCCGGGCTTGAACAAACAACGAAGGATAGGGGATTGTGCGCCGCGTCGTCTGAAAAGAGGCTTGGCCTTCGTTCAATCGACGACGATGACCAAATACCTGTCCTGCCAGAACTTGTCGGGGCGGGTGATCATCAGATCTTCCGATGCGTCGCTATTGTGTGCGAGGGAGAAGAATTCCTCGCTCCGCCGTGGAATGATCTCTTTGACCTTTCCTTCCACCCGAATGGACTGATTGCTCGTAACGTCAAACGGCCTGAAATGAGAGGGGTCGACTCCGCTCGAAAGTATTGTCGTGCTCCCGAGCATTCCCCAAAGGATACCCCCTTCGTCCGAAATGATCCCCCTTTCCTCCAGTTCCTTTTCCTTACCGATGATGTAGTAGACGGTGTTCATCAGGTGTTTTTGCCCCTCGATCACTTCTTCCTTCTGAAGAATGACGCGCTGGTTCTCGGCGACGGTGTTTTCAAGCCCCTTGACCGATGCCTCGAGAACGGCGATGGATCTTTCCCGTTGATTGAGAGTTTCCTGCAGGTTCCGCACCATCTCATCGAGACTCGTGTACTTGACTTCCGACTCGTTGAGTTTCTTCTGAAGTCCGGCAAGTCTTCGGCGGTTGTCCTTCAGATTCACATGGATCGCGGCGATTTGTTCCAATACTGCCTTGCGGACTTCCTCACTCGTCTTCGGACCCGCATTTTCGGCATCGAGGGTCTTCCTGATCAGCTTCGACTCCTTGGATTTCGCCATTTCCAGGTCGGAGTACACTTTGCTGACAGCCCCCATGATTTCATCGATGTACTTGTCCCTGGATGCGATCTCCTGCTGGAGAGTTGAACTCTCGGTATGTATGCGGGATATCTCACCCTGCAGCTCTTCAGTCTTGTCCTTCTCACACCCTCCGACGATAAAAGCCGCGCCGAAAAGTATCGCGAATAGTGACGTCTTCATAAAAACTCCCTCCGAATTGGATTATGGGAAGAAATGTTACACTCGACGATGCATGAGCGTACTCAAGGGGAACATCAGGAAGGACACGAAGTTCCCTATCGGAGGAAAGAGAGAGACAGAAGAAGATGAAACGTAGTTAATCGAACATCCAATCATTCCCACCTCAACCACCCCAATGCTAGAACTCCCCAAACCGAAATGTCATCACTGCACTACCGCCGCTCAATGAAGCGTTCGACGTCGTCGGGGTAGTCACGCCGTTCACGTATCTGTACGCCACACCGGCTGACAAGCGAAAGAATTCGGTGACATTCAAGTGTGCCTCGACCGCCGGCTCGAGGACAAACACTTCGTCCATGGGATGATCGTAGTTGGACCCGCGCGGATCGTCGACTGACGCTTGATAACCGACACCGCCGCCGCCGATAAGAAGCATCACCGATACATGGATGAGACGGTCCCAATCATGGACATACTCCATTTCCACTCCGCCGTATCCAAAGGCCAGTCGACGGTCCCCGTATACACTCGGCACTCTCGCGTCCACATTCGTTACGAGACCGTACCCTCCGCCGCCGAGAATGAATGAATGGTTGATGATCCAGCCGCCGCGTCCGCCGACGAACAGGGCGGGTGAGCCGTTGACCGTCGAGGCCTTCAGGACCGGTCCGCCGAAGCCGCCATGGACCACTTCCCCGGCGAAAAGCGTTTCCGCTTCCTGACCTGTCGCGACCACTGTCATGGCCGCAAGACTGCCAATAATGAGAATTATTCGTTTGATCATTGCTGTGCTCCCAATGCGTGTAAGGTCGGACGCATACTGCAATCTCGGTATCAGTGATGAGAAACGATTCCCACTTGTGCGGAAAAACAGTCATGAAGCTCGGATTTTGGCCCAAGTGCCCTGTCATGGCCATCTTGCACAATACATATGCCAGGCACAATTTCGCGGGTGTGGCACACCAACCGCACCGTTCCTGCCATTCATTTTCTCCTCCAATTTGTGCATTATACTCATTCTACCACTTACCACAAAGGACCACCTCCGTGTTCACATTCCTCTTCCTCGGTGTCGTCGTCCTCCTCGTCGGATGGGCCATCGCAAAGTACAATTCCCTCATTACCCTCAGGAACCAGACTGCCAATGGGTGGAAGCAGATCGACGTTCAGCTCAAACGACGCCACGACCTGATCCCCAACCTGATCAATACCGTGAAAGGCCAGATGCAGTTCGAGCAAGACACGCTCGAAAAAGTCATTCAGGCACGGAATGCCGCGACGACTGCAACCGGCGTGGCCGATGCTGCTGCCAAGGAAAACGTCCTCACGGGGGCGTTGTCTAAACTGTTCGCGCTCGTTGAGAACTACCCGAACCTGAAGTCGAATGAGAACGTCAAGCAACTGCAGGAAGAGCTCACGAGCACGGAGAACAAGATTTCCTTCTCGCGGCAATTCTATAATGACATTGCCACGAGGTTCAACATAGCACAGCAGACTTTCCCCGGCAACCTCATCGCCGGCATGTTCAAGTTCGTCACGGCGGAATTGTTCGAGATCAGCGATGCGGCGGAGCGGGCGGTGCCCACTGTGGACCTCAATTTGAAGAGATAGAAGTCCTCGCATGGCAACAAGCACGGCATCGAACATCTACGACCAGCAGGCGCGGAACCGGCGTCTGACGATCGTTGTCATCGCAAGTTTCATCCTCTTCCTTACATTCCTCGGCTTCGGGCTCGACGCGTTTGTCCTCGGAACGATCGGCGAAGACCTCTTTGTGCCCATCGGTACGTTCGCGGGTGTGGTCGTCGGATGCGTGTCGGCCTTCGCGAGCGCTCGTGGCGGTGTGGAAACGATCCTGTCCTCGACGGGTGCCACTCCTGTCGACCCGAACAATCCCGCCCACCGGCAGCTCTTGAACGTCGTGGACGAAATGCGGATCGCTTCGGGATTGCCTATGCCCCGTGTGGTGATCGTTCCGGACGCCGACCCGAACGCATTCGCAACCGGCATGCATCCGGAGAAGAGCGTCGTGGCTGTCACGGAGGGACTTCTTACAACTCTCAATCGAGAGGAGCTGCAGGGTGTCGTTGCGCACGAAATGAGTCATATCCGGAATTTCGACATCCGCCTAATGACGGTGGTTGCCGCGCTCGTGGGGTCTGTGCTCATCATCTCCGACACTGCGACCCGGTCGATGAGGTTTGGCGGTGTCCGGTCGGGTGGCGGCAAGAAAGGACGGGGTGGGGGCGGAGGCATTCTGTTTGTCGTGTGGATCGTCGCCATCATTCTGGCGCCGTTGGTCGGACGCATGCTCGCGATGATGGTGTCGAGGCGCAGGGAATACCTCGCGGACGCATCCGCTGCGGAACTGACGCGCAATCCCCTTGGACTGGCGAGCGCCCTCGCTAAGCTTGAGCATGCGGTTGAGCCGACTCAGACCATTCGGAAAGGGTCTGCCCATCTCTGCATCGTGGACCCGCTTGGAAGGAAAGTCAATGCGCGGGAGGGTATGTCCGCCGACCTCTTTGGTACGCATCCGCCCATTGAACGAAGAATTGCGGAATTGAAGGCAATGGCCTATTTGTACGAAGGTGGCAAAGTTGAGAGAAGCCCGGCATAAAGCAATGGATGTCCGCAGAGCATGTGTTCAGGGGCTGCGCGTTTTGGGTATCGCCGCCATGTTTGTGACGCAGAGCTTAGCTCAGGTATCACGCAACGCACTCCCTCCGAAACCACTGCTACCCATCCCGACGGAGCGCCACATGGCGTGGCACGACATGGAGCGGAATGCGTTCGTACATTTTACGGTGAACACGTTCACGGGCAAAGAATGGGGGAACGGTGATGAGAGTCCGACGCAGTTCGACCCCACGAAGCTTGATGCAGACCAGTGGGCGCGTGTATTTCGGGAAGCAGGATTCAAAGGCGTCATTCTCACCTGCAAGCACCATGACGGCTTTTGTCTCTGGCCAAGCGAATTTACGGATCATTCTGTTGCACAGAGTCCGTTTCGGGAGGGCCGGGGCGACGTTGTGCGCGAGGTTGCGGACGCGTGTCGGCGTGCAGGATTGAAATTCGGGATCTATCTTTCTCCCTGGGACCGTAATCACGCCGCGTACGGCACTCCGAAGTATATCACGTACTACAGGGATCAACTCAAAGAACTTTGCGCAAACTACGGTCCGGTATTCGAAATGTGGTTCGATGGCGCGAACGGAGGGAGCGGATACTACGGAGGCTCTCGGGAAACACGGCGCATTGATGGAGCGGTCTATTATGACTGGCCGACCACACTCACCGTGGTCCGTTCTCTGCAGCCGGAGATTGTTTTCTTTAGCGATGCCGGTCCCGACGTCCGGTGGTGCGGGAATGAACAGGCGATAGCAGGGGAGACAAATTGGTGCACGTTCAACACCGACACGATCTACGCCGGGAAGTCGGGCATCGAGGCGCTCCTGAATGCCGGGGTTGAGGACGGAACGAAATGGGTCCCCGCGGAGGCAAATACTTCCATTCGGCCGGGATGGTTCTATCACGCGGAAGAGGACTCGCTCGTTAAGACTCCGGGGGAATTGTTCGAAGTGTATCTCAATTCAGTGGGACGTGGTTCGACTCTGCTTCTCAATGTCCCGCCCGATCGCAGTGGACGGATCAGCGAACACGATGTTCAGGCACTGCTGGGCTGGCAAAAGCTGATTGAACGCGAATTCCGAGTCGACCTGGCCCGTGGAATGCCGGCTTCGTCGAGTTCGTACCGTGCGTCGTCGGCATTGTATGCGCCTGAAAATGTGACGGACGGGAACGCAGAGAGCTATTGGACAACCGACGATTCTGTAACGACGGGGAGCATTGAGATCATCTTTGCGCAACCGCTTGCCGTCAAGTACATAGTTGTAAAGGAATACATACGACTCGGCCAGCGAATACGTTCGTTCACAGTGGAAGCGAGTATGGACGGCCGCTGGATCCCTGTCGGAGCTGGCACCACTGTGGGTTATAAAAGGATCCTGAAGGTGGATATGGTAGCAGCAGACCGCATCCGTGTGAATATCGGTGACGCAAAGGCTTGTCCGATAGTCTCAGAGATCGAGCTCTACTAGGCCGGAAGTTCTGCATCTTATGTCGCAGCTCATTCGCAGGAGCACAACCATGAGCCCCGCCACGACGTCCAAACCCCGCCGATCACGTGCCGCGGTGCCGCGCGATGACGTGCGGACAGGATTCTCCACGAAGGCGATCGAACAAGACATTAAGGACAATCTCTACCTCATTCAGGGCCGCGTACCCCGAACGGCTACCCGCAATGACTGGTACATGGCGGTCGCGTATACCGTGCGTGACAGGATCCTTCACCGTTGGATGCAGACGATCGAAGCGTACATCAGCAACAAGGAGAAATCCGTCAGCTATTTGTCGGCGGAGTTTCTTATGGGGCCGCAGCTAGGGTGCAACATGGTCAACCTCGGCATTGTCGACCAGGTGCGGTCGGCAGTGGCGAACCTCGGTCAGGATCTCGGCCTGATCCTCGACCAAGAAGAGGAGCCGGGGCTGGGCAACGGCGGACTCGGCAGATTGGCGGCGTGTTTCCTTGATTCTCTCGCTTCGCTCGAGATTCTTGGCGTGGGGTACGGCATTCGGTACGAATTTGGCATCTTCGACCAGGCGATCCGTGACGGGTGGCAGGTGGAGTTGTCGGATAAATGGATGCATCTCGGGTATCCATGGGAAGTGCCGCGCCCGGAGATCGCATTCACCGTATGCTTCGGCGGCCATACTGAACACGGCCAGGATGAGGCAGGACGCCACATGGTGACGTGGATGCCCGAACGAACGATTCGGGGCGTCGCCTGCGACATACCCATACCGGGTTACAAAGTGAATACGGTAAACCTCCTCAGGTTATGGAAGGCCGAGGCCACAGATTCGTTCAACTTTCAGGCATTTAATGCAGGGGACTACTGGCGTGCGGTTGAGGAAAAGGTCGGTTCGGAGAATATTACGAAGGTCTTGTATCCGAACGACGAAGCGATTCGGGGCAAGCGCCTACGGCTTGAACAGCAGTATTTCTTCGTCGCATGCTCTCTGCGCGATATGATTAGAGTTCACGAACTTCGCGGCAATGACATCCGGACATTTCATACACGGTATGCAATCCAATTGAACGACACGCATCCGTCGATCGCCGTTGCTGAGCTCATGCGGCTGCTTGTGGATGAGCACCGTCTCGACTGGGAAACTGCGTGGGAGATCACGCAGAAGACGTTTGCCTATACAAATCATACACTGCTGCCGGAAGCGCTCGAAAAATGGTCTCTACCGCTGTTTGCCGACCTCTTACCCCGCCATTTGGAGATCATTTACGAGATCAACCGGCGATTTCTTGACGTCGTGCACGCGACAGGCGTATTTGACGAAGCGGCTATTGCACGCCTATCGATCATCGATGAAACGGGGGAGAAGTACGTTCGCATGGCCAATTTGGCAACGATCGGATGCCATGCGGTGAACGGCGTGGCGGCCCTCCATACTGCTCTCCTCAAACGGGATGTTCTTGGAGATTTTCATCGTCTGGTACCCGACCGGTTCTTCAATGTCACGAACGGCGTCACGCCCCGTCGCTGGGTAGTGTTCAGCAATCCTGCGCTCGCGGACCTGATCACGTCAAAGATCGGAGACCGATGGGTAAGTCACATGGAAGAGGAATTGCCGCGCCTGGAGGATTTTGCTGAAGCGGCGGGATTTCAGGACTCATGGCGTTCGATCAAGGAGGGAAACAAGGTCCGCCTCGCAGCGATCATACGCGAAAGGACGGGGATTGCCGTAGATCCCCATTCCCTGTTCGACATTCAGGTAAAGCGTATCCACGAGTATAAGAGGCAGCACCTGAACGTGCTGCACGTGATCACAAGGTATTTGCGTATCAAACGGGATCCGGGGGCGGATGTCGTGTCCCGGACGATAATCTTCGGAGGAAAGTCGGCCCCCGGATACTACATGGCGAAGCTCATCATCAAGTTGATCAACAGCGTGGCAGAGGTAGTGAACAACGACCAGGACGTCGCAGGACGGTTGAAAGTGGTCTTTGTGCCCGACTTCAACGTCAAAAACGCCCACGCTATCTATCCGGCGGCGGACCTGTCGGAACAGATCTCGACTGCGGGAAAGGAGGCATCCGGCACAGGCAATATGAAATTCTCCATGAACGGAGCCCTCACGATCGGCACGCTCGATGGTGCAAATGTCGAAATCCGGGAATCGGTTGGGGCGGACAACTTCTTTTTGTTTGGATTGACGGACGATCAAGTGCTCGATCACAAGCGGAAAGGGTATGTGCCTCGTCAATTCGTGGAAGCGAATCAGGAATTGCGTAGTGTGCTGGACATGATTCACCGCGGGGATTTTTCGGAGCGGGACCACGGACTTTTCCGTCCGCTTGTGGATGCGCTTACGGAGCGGGACGACTACATGCTCCTGGCCGATTATGCATCGTATGTAGCGTGCCAGGACCGCGTCGATGCGGCGTATCGCGATCAAAAGAACTGGACGAAAATGTCCATCCTGAATGTTGCGCGCATCGGCAAGTTCTCGTCGGACCGGTCGATCAGGGAATATGCCGAGAAGATCTGGGGTGTCAAGCCGGTTCGGATCAATTTGGAGTGATCGGTCATGTTGGGCACGTAACCGGCGATCTGCATGCAACAGACAACGGCAAAGGCGCTCTCTTGGGCGCCTTTTTTTATGTGTTAAATGTTGGAATGTTAGTTCAATGGCATGACTTCTGTTCAACATTGTTCACTTGATTCGGGACCAAATTTCTCCATATTCTGTCGCCCGATGAGAATTTTTTTTGTCAGCCCAATCACGTGGAGGAGCAGAGAACATGACGACGATCGATTGGATAGTCATCGCCCTGTATTTTGGCGGATTGCTTGGGCTCGCATGGTGGGTCATCAAGCGAGGGAAAGAAACGGCGGATGACTATTTTCTCGCCGGCAGAAACCTGGGCTGGTGGGTCGTCGGAGCATCGATCTTTGCCTCGAATATCGGTTCAGAACACCTGGTCGGATTGGCCGGCGCAGGGGCGACGAGTGGAGTTGCGCTCGCACACTACGAGCTCCACGCATGGTGCCTCCTGGTTCTTGGTTGGGTGCTTATCCCGTTCTACCTGCGGTCAAAGGTATTCACCATGCCTGAGTTTCTGGAAAAACGATTCTCCGCGACCGCTCGATGGGTCCTGTCGTTAATCTCACTCGTGGCATACGTTCTGACGAAGATCGCAGTCGGCATCTTCGCCGGCGGTGTTGTTTTTGGCGCACTCCTGCCCGAGATGCAACTGCAGATCGGCGGCGTCACCTTCGACAGCTTCTGGATCGGGTCCGTTGCGGTTGTTCTGCTCACCGGATTGTATACCATCCTGGGCGGAATGCGCGCAGTCGCATATACCGAAGCCGTGCAGACATTCATACTTATTCTCGGTTCTCTTCTGCTCACATTCTTCGGTCTTTCAAAGCTGGGAGGTTGGAATGAATTCCGCGCAGCGCTGGACCCCGAGATGTTCAACCTCTGGAAGCCTCTCATCCCAACGGGAATGGAAGGTACGTGGTCTCCGGTCATTGAACCGGGCCGGATCGCGTGGTACTTCAACGGCAACTATCCTTGGCTCGGAATGCTGTTATGCGCGCCGATCATCGGATTGTGGTACTGGACGACCGATCAATACATCGTCCAGCGCGCGCTCGGTGCACCGAGTGAACGGGAGGCCCGGCGCGGAACGATCTTCGCTGCATTCCTGAAGTTGTTCCCGGTCTTCATTTTTATCATTCCCGGAATGATCTGGCTTGCCCTGGCGAAAACGGGGACGATCCCTGAATTTGTCGCCGGACTCGACGCCAACGGTAATGCCCTGCCGGATGCGTCACAGTCGTCGTTCGCTCTCATGGTCCAATATGTCATGCCCCCGGGTCTGCGCGGCTTGGTCGTGGCGGGATTGCTCGCCGCGCTCATGAGTTCCCTCGCCGGAGCCTTCAATGCTTGTTCGACGCTCTTTACGATCGATTTCTATCAGAAGCTGCGCCCCAATGCGACGCAGGCCCAGCTCGTTTGGATCGGACGAATTGCAACCACCATCATGGTCCTGATCGGCCTGATGTGGATCCCGGTCATCCGGGGAGGACGAGGTTTGTACGATTACCTGCAGGGTGTGCAAGGATATCTGGCTCCACCGATCTTCGTCGTCTTCTTTTTCGGCGTCTTTATGAAACGATTGAATGCCAAGGGCTGCCTTTCGGCCCTCACGGTCGGCTTTGCCCTCGGCGTCTTTCGGCTGATCGTCGACACTCCCGTTTCCCTCAAACTTGAGGGGTTCGAAAACGGATATGCGCCGGGTTCGCTATTCTGGATCGTCAACAACACCTATTTTCAATACTACAGTCTGTTCATTTTCCTCGTCTCAGTCATAGTCATGATCGTCGTCAGTTATATGTCTGGGAAACCTTCCGAGGACCAGATCCGCAATCTCACGTTCGCAACGGTGACGACGGAACATCGTCAGGAATCATACGCCAGCTGGAACATTTGGGACGTTGTCAATTCCGGCGTAGTTCTGACCCTGATCCTCATCGCTTACGTCTATTTCACCGGATGACGGACCGTAAAAAAGGCGCCCCTCATGCTGTCGCTCGGCTTCGATCTCGGAAGTTCCTTCGTCAAGGGCACGGTCCTCGACGTCGCCACCGGCGCGGTTGCAGCGTCCGCCTCCTATCCGAAGGAAGAAATGACGATCAATGCGCCCCAACCGGGTTGGGCCGAACAGGACCCCGATTACTGGTGGGAGTGTCTCACGTACGTGACGAGAGACTTACTCTCGAACAGGGGGGTGCGGAGCCGGGATGTCGGAGCCATCGGCATTTCCTATCAGATGCATGGGCTCGTCGTTACGGATGCCGCCGGCAAGCCTCTGCGGCCGTCGATCATATGGTGCGACAGCCGTGCGGTCAGCATCGGCAACAAAGCCTTTCGTGATCTCGGAGAAGAGTATTGTCTTGCCACAATGCTGAATTCTCCGGGCAATTTTACCGCCTCAAAATTGCGCTGGGTGCGCGAGCATGAACCCGAAGTATTTCGACGGATCTCTCACGTGTTGTTGCCCGGCGACTATATTGCCTTCAGAATGACTGGCAATGCGACCACGACGATCACCGGGCTATCAGAAGGCATCTTCTGGGATTTTCGATCAGGTTCAACTGCGAAACGACTTCTGGAGCACTATGAGATCGATCCTGCGGTACTGGGCCGCGTAGTGCCGACACTGGGCGAACAAGGGCGTTTGACGCGCGCCGCGGCGGAAGCGCTCGGACTCCAGGAGGGTACTCCGGTGGCCTACCGTGCCGGCGATCAACCGAACAATGCGCTGTCGCTTAATGTGCTGGAGCCCGGTGAAGTTGCTGCGACAGCAGGAACATCCGGAGTTGTCAATGGAGTAACTGACCGGACGAATGCGGATCCATACTCCCGTGTCAACCTCTTCGCACATGTGAATCATGCGACGACTCGTCCGCGACTTGGTATGCTGTTGTGCGTGAACGGGACCGGAATACTGTACTCATGGTTGCGGCGCGTGGTGGGAGGGTCGATGGGATATACTGAGCTCACTACAGAAGCGGCCGGCGCTGCCGTGGGTTCCGAGGGAATCGTAGTGCTTCCGTTCGGGAACGGAGCCGAACGAATGCTTGAGAACAAAGAGGTCGGTGCGCGGTTCCTGGGCGTCGATCTTGTCCGCCACTCACGCGGACATCTCATTCGCGCCGCTCAGGAAGGGATCGCCTTTTCACTTCACTACGGCATGAGGATCATGCGTTCGATGGGAATGGCGGCAGGTGTCGTCCGGGCGGGCCGTGCGAACCTGTTTCTCAGCCCGATATTCCGTGAGACGCTCGCCAATGTTTCGGGAGCAAGAATCGAACTCTATGATACGGACGGTTCTGTAGGTGCGGCGCGGGGAGCGGCGGTAGGAGTTGGCGCCTATGCGGACCTTCGCGACGCCTTCCGCTCGTTGAAGATGCTCGAAGCAGTTGATCCTCAGCCGTCTGAGATCGCCGCGACGGCGGAGGCGTACGCGGCGTGGGAGCGGGAATTAGAACGCGTCGGCGTTACGCACACAACCTCGTAATTGACACTCCGATCTTTGCATTTTTCGGAAGGCCCTTCGGTTTAATTCGGGTTAATTCTCCATCTCTCCGACGAGTTTCGTCTCTCCCGTCAACCGGAATCGTCCGGAAACAACCCCCGTTGTCTTCGCATCCCCCCAACCTTTCATGCCGGGTTGCTTTCCTCCAACGGAAACGGTGAATTCGCCCGGTCCCACACTCCGTTTCATATCCTTATCGATCACCGACAATTGACGCGGTGTGACCGTAAAACGCACTGTCTTCGTTTCACCAGACTTGAGATGGACGACGTGAAATCCTGCGAGTGAACGGATGGGCACGGGTACGGATGCGCCCACATTCGAAATATAAACCTGAGCCACCTCGTCCCCTCCGTACTTTCCTGTATTCTGAATATCAACCGAGACCTCCACATCACGTCCCGTTGCGATCGTTCTGGCAACGCGAAGATTTGTGTACGTAAACGTCGTATAACTGAGTCCGTGGCCGAACGGAAACAGCGGATCGCCTTCAAAGTATCGATATGTTCTTCCGCGCATCGAGTATTCAGAGAAGGGAGGAAGTTGGTCGACCGACCCATAAAAAGTTACCGGAAGGCGGCCCGAAGGATTCCAATCCCCGAACACCACATCGGCAATCGCCGGACCCGCCGCCTGTCCGGGATACCATGCCTCTACCACGGCCGGGACGTGCTCGGCAGCCCATGCAATTGACAACGCACTTCCATTCAGTAGCACAAGGACGACCGGTTTTCCGACGGCAACGACTTCTTTGAGGAGTTCCTCCTGTGCGGAGGGCAATCCGATGTCAACCCTGTCTCCTCCATGAAATCCGGGAACCTGCACGGGCATTTCCTCCCCCTCGAGTCGGGGAGAGAGTCCGAGCATCATGATGGTGGCATCAGCTTCCCGGGCGGCCGCCATCGCCTTCTCTTTTTGCAGCGCGTCGGGAACTTGCCAAACAAGCTCAACCACGGCATCGGCGCGCCGGTCTTGGAATTCCACGACGATCATGCAAGGGGTACGAGCCTGAAGGGTTACATACTTCCATTGAGTGAGGACGACATGCCTGTCGTTCACTTCTATGACGACGGAGTCGTCCAGGACAATCCGGCAGCGGCCGATGGCTCGGGCCCCCAACGCGTACCGTCCGGACACAGGAGGAGCGAGTACTCCGGTCCACCGGACCGAGAAGCTGTCGGCTTGCACAGGGCCCGCCGGGGAACCTTCCCACCAATTGAAGCCGATCGTGGAATCGACTCGAGATATGCGCGCCGGTGCGGTGAATGAGTAGTTGTCGAAATACTCTCCGCGCAGTCCGTTCGTCTCGAGCGTTGACGTCGTGAACAGCGCCGACGCGGGGATCGTCGTGAGAGATGGGGTGTTCTCTGCAACATCGCAACCGGGCGCGTACATCACGCGCGTTGCAGGAGAGACCTTTCGCCGGATGCCGGCCAGGGGAGTCACAGGATCGGTGGGGGTTCCGTTGTAGTTCCCGAGAAGTGTCTCAACGTCGTCGGCGTTTGGACCGATAACGGCGATTGCGCGCAAAGACTTGGAGAGCGGAAGGAGGCCGCGGTCGTTCTTCAGCAGTACGATGGATCTTCGTGCCGCGTCGAGGGCGAGCGCCCGATGGGCCCTGCTGTCATTGACGTCCGCCGGGATGTTCGCATAGGCAACGCGCTCAGGAGGGTCGAACATTCCGAGCTGAAATCTTGTGCGGAAAAGTCGCTTGACCGAGATATCGACGGATGTATCATCCACGAGTCCGTTGCGTACCGCGACGCCTAGACTGTCGTATGTCACGCCGCAATTAAGGTCCGTGCCGGCCCGGAGGGCCATCGCAGCCGCGGCAGGAGCGGAAGGCACGACCTTGTGTGTCGAGTAGAAATCCATTATCGCCCAGCAATCGGAGACGACATACCCGTCGAAGCCCCATTCATTCCGCAGGATCTTGACGAGGAGCTCATCGCTGGCACAACATGGAAGTCCGCGGAATCTGTTGTACGCGCACATGACGGATTGTGCGTGTCCTTCGATGATCGACATGCGAAATGCCGGAAGATACGTTTCGCGAAGGTCTCGCTCGTCGACGGCCGCATCGAACACGTGACGGTCGGGCTCAGGCCCGCTGTGGACGGCAAAGTGTTTGGGCGTCGCGACCGTCTTGAGGTACTTCGGATCATTCCCCTGTAGTCCTTTGACAAAGGAAACCGCCAATCGTCCCGCAAGGAATGGGTCCTCTCCATACGTCTCCATGCCCCGGCCCCATCGGGGATCGCGAAAGATGTTGATGTTGGGAGACCAAAATGTGAGGCCCTCATAGATTCCGCGGCGTCCTTGTCGTACGGATGCGTGATGTTTCGCCCGGGCCTCGTCGGAAATGACGGTGGCCACTTTGTAGATCAGACTCGTATCCCACGTGGCCGCTAGACCAATGGCCTGCGGAAACACTGTCGCACGTCCCGCCCGGGCCACGCCATGCAGCCCTTCGTTCCACCAATTGTATGCCGGGATCCCGAGCCTTTCGATAGCGGGGGCGTTGTAGAGCATTTGTCCGGTTTTTTCCTGAAGATTCATGCGGGACACGAGGTCGTCCACGCGCGCTGAGAGGGGCATGTCCGGATCCCGAAACGGAAAACGTTTCGTTTCGGTGTTCTGCGCACTCAACGGCATTGCGGTTGAGAAGGCCAGAATGGAAAAGGTCAGCATAGAGCGCATAGGTTTCACGTGGATGTCCCTGATGACTAATGTATACCCTGGTGTTAACAAAACTTCTCCGGAAATTCTACCCATGTCACTCCTTCGTGCTCTCCTCTGGACAGTCCTGTTTGCCGTGGCATTTGCCTGGGTAGAAGCGTCTGTCGTCGTATATTTGCGGGACATTTACTATCCCCAGGGATTCTCGTTCCCCCTTCAATCCCTGTCTGTTTCCAGAGTTCCGATTGAACTCGTCCGTGAGTGTTCGACTCTCGTAATGCTTGCGGCAATCGGTATTCTCGCCGGAACAACAAGGTGGCAGAGGTTTGCGTACTTCGCTGTGGCGTTCGGCGTGTGGGACATCTTCTTTTATGTGTGGTTGAAAGTGGCGCTGGATTGGCCTGCTTCGGTGTTTGACTGGGACATCCTCTTTCTCTTACCGCTTCCGTGGATTGGACCCGTTCTCGCCCCGGTGCTCGTTTCCCTGGGCCTCATTTTCGCAGGCCTGCTGATACTTCGCCAGGAGCGTGTCATGCCATTCCGTCCGACCGGCCCTGCCTGGATCCTCGGTTCTGCGGGAAGCGTGATCGTCCTGTGGACGTTCATGCACGACACAGATGCGACGCTGCACGGATCAATGCCGGCCGCGTATCCCTTTGAGGTCTTCTCCGCAGGCCTGGCATGTTATGCGGCGGCACTGTGGGTTTCGATGAAGGGCGCACATAGAAGAATAACGAATGGAAACCCGAAGTAGTCGGGGAAGAAATTTACTAAAGCCTATTGACAAATTCACCGAAATCATTATCTTAACTGACAGTAAATGCCTTATAAATATGGAATTCAGGACAGATATTCTTTCCAAAGCATCGCATGGTTCCCGCCCGGGATCAACCGTTGCTGTGCGTCCTGATTTCCTGCTGACCCTCATTCTGGTTCTGGCGAACCTGCTGGTTCTCGGGCTGATTATTATCGGCTAACGAAGCCAGAGGCCAGCCAAGCACACCCCACATACACTCCTCACGTATCCAAGGTCACGCAAGGTTCGCCTCTGGCGAAGCCGTAGACGTGTGTTGTGCGGTTCATGACCTTCGAGGAGCAAGCACATGAATGACCGATTTCCGCTCTACGATTCCCGCTTTGAGCATGATGCGTGTGGGACGGGCTTTGTCGCGAAGATCTCCGGTGCAAAGAGCCACGACATTATCCGGAAAGCGATCACATCCGTCTGCAATCTGACACATCGGGGGGCGGTGGCGGCCGACACGCAAACCGGCGACGGTGCGGGCATTCTTTCGCAACTGCCGGTCTCTTTCTTTTTGAAGCAAGTTCCCGAACTTGTTGCGCGTCTCGAGGCTGAGGATGAACTGGGTGTCGGCATGTTCTTCATGCCGGGCGCAGATGAAGACGCCAGATCCCTATGCAGGGCGCTTGTAGAACATGTCACGTCCAGCCAGGGACTTGGATTATTGGGATGGCGGCGTGTGCCTGTGGATACGTCGGTCCTCGGTGAAAGCGCTGCTTTGACGGCCCCCCTCATCGAGCAGGTCTTTGTCAGAAGGCCGCGCCATATCAGTCCGACGTCGTTCGAACGTACATTGTACGCCTGCCGCAAAGAAATCGAAAAGCATATGCTGAAAACGGAAGTGCGCAGCTTCTATGTCTGCTCCTTCTCCGGCCGCACCATCATCTACAAGGGGTTGATGATCGCCACGGCCCTCGACACATTCTTTCCCGACCTGAAGGACGAGATGTTCACGTCGGCCTTCGCCGTGTACCACCAGCGTTACAGCACAAATACGTTCCCTACCTGGGGTCTGGCCCAACCTTTCCGCATGCTAGCGCACAACGGGGAGATCAATACAATCCAGGGGAACAGGGTGTGGACGAGGGCGCGTGAAATGGAAATAGCATCTGACGCGTGGGGGGAACACACGAAAGTCCTGCAACCGATCCTTCAGCCGGGCGGAAGTGATTCCGCGCATCTTGACAATGCTCTTGAACTTCTCTCCCTTTCGGGCCGCAACGTACTTCACGCAATGATGATGCTCGTCCCCGAGGCATGGCGCGCTCGAACCGACATTAGCCAAAGCGTCATGGATTTCTACGATTATAACGAAGGTTTCAGTGAACCGTGGGACGGTCCGGCCGCGCTGTCGTTCAGCGATGGAGCGATCGTCGGAGCGGTCCTCGACCGCAACGGCCTTCGCCCTGTGCGCTACAAGATCACGTCGGATGGTTTGATCGCCCTGGGGTCGGAGGTCGGAGCGCTCGAGCTCAAGGATGAGTTTGTCGTAGAGCGGGGACGGCTTGAGCCCGGCCAAATGATCGCGGTCGATACGGCTCGCGGTGTGCTATTGCGTGACCTCGACATCAAGGAGGAAATGGCGTCGCATAAACCGTACTCTGCATGGCTCCGCAATCTCAAACGTATGCCCGTGCTGACAGTCTCGGACGGAGTAGACGATGCGACATCGAACCCGAAGCGCGCGCCGGCAGAATTGGCGGCCGAAAGGACGCGCCTTCAGCTGTGCTTCGGCTACAGCGCTGAAGAACTCGCGCTTTTCTTCAAACCGATGGCGGCGGGCGACAAAGTCCCCGTCGGTTCCATGGGCGACGACGCCTCGCTGGCCATCCTGTCCAGATTTCCCAAGCTACTGCCGTCATATTTCCGGCAGCAATTCGCGCAAGTCACAAATCCGCCGATCGACCCTCTGCGAGAACGCCTTGTCATGTCGCTGACCAGTAAGCTCGGTTATCGGCGCAACTGGCTTGGAGAATCGCCGGAACACGCGAAGCTGGTGGAGCTGCAGAGCCCGTTTATCTTTGCTGAAGACCTCCAGCACTTGCGGTCGATTGACGATTCTGCGTTCAGGGCCGTAACGCTTCAAGCTCTTTTCCCTGTGTGCGAAGGGGAAGAAGGACTTGAACCGGTTCTCTCCGATCTTTGCCTTCGCGCGGAACGGGCGGCTGATGAGGGCATGTATCTTGTGATCCTCAGCGACCGCGGAGTGTGCGAGGATCTCGCTCCCGTTCCGATCCTCCTCGCCATAGGTGCGGTCCAGAATCATCTGCTCCGTGTAGGGAAGCGGCTGAAGCTCAGCGTCGTGGCGGAGACGGGCGAGCCGAGAGATGTCCATCATTTTGCGACGCTCATCGGTTACGGCGCGAACGCTGTCCATCCCTATCTTGCCATCGACACTGTACGGGCCATGGCAAGCTCCGGAGAACTTGGATCGATCTCGAGCGGCGAGGCATGCAGGAATTTTCGGAAATCCGTCGACAGCGGCATTCTCAAAGTCATGTCGAAGATGGGTATTTCACTGTTGGGTTCGTACAGAGGGTCGCAGAATTTCGAGGCCGTCGGAATCTCTTCAGACGTTGTCGAGCGTTACTTTACGGGGACTCCAACGCGCATCGAGGGTTTGGGTCTTCGCGATATCGCCCGTGAGGCTCTTGCGCGCCACGAGCGCGCATTCGGCGGTGCAGTCCTCGGGCTCGTTGATGAAGGACAGTATCGCTTCCGCAAGAATGGCGAACGCCGGGCGTGGTCGCCGGAAGCACTCCGCTCGATGCAGAGCCTGCGGACCTCGGGACAACGGGAGGAATATGAGCACTTCAAAAAAGCTGTCAGCGATACTGCGCCGATCGGCATCAAAGACCTCCTTACGTTCAAAAAGCTCAACAATCCGATCCCCTTGGACGACGTCGAGGAGGCCGAAGAGATCCGCCGGAGATTTACGACTGCCGCTATGTCGCTTGGGGCGCTTTCACCCGAAACACATGAGACCATAGCTGTCGCTATGAACCGCATCGGCGGCAAGAGCAACAGCGGCGAAGGAGGCGAAGACCCGCGGCGATACGGCACGCTCTCGAATGGAGACTCAGCCAACAGCGCAATCAAACAAGTCGCTTCCGCGCGATTCGGCGTCACGGCGGAATATTTGGCGAATGCGAAGGAACTGGAGATCAAGATGGCGCAGGGTTCTAAGCCCGGAGAAGGGGGACAGATACCGGCGGAAAAGGTTACGGCGCTGATTGCCCGACTGCGGAAGGCCGTGCCGGGGATATCGCTGATCTCTCCGCCGCCGCATCACGACATTTACAGTATTGAAGACCTCGCACAACTGATCTACGACTTGAAGCAAGTCAATCCGCGGGCGCGGGTGTGTGTGAAGCTCGTTTCCGAAGCGGGTGTGGGAACGATCGCCGCAGGAGTGGCCAAAGCCTATGCGGACGTCATTCTCATCAGCGGGCACGACGGCGGTACCGGCGCTTCGCCGTTAAGCTCGATCAAAAATGCCGGCTCTCCATGGGAACTCGGACTGGCCGAAGCTCAGCAAGTGCTCGTCATGAACGGCCTGCGAGAGCGTGTCATGCTGCGTGTCGACGGCGGCCTCAAGACCGGTCGAGACATCGTGATAGCGGCCATGTTGGGTGCGGAAGAATTCAATTTCGGCACTGCGGCGCTGATCGCCCTGGGGTGCCGGTATGTTCGGCAGTGTCATCTCAACACATGTCCAGTGGGCATTGCGACGCAGGACGAGCGCCTGCGGTCAAAATTTGAGGGGAAACCGGAAATGCTTATCAACTATCTGACTGCCGTGGCGGAGGACGTTCGGCAGACTCTTGCCGACCTCGGATTCCGGTCGCTGCATGAAGTTGTTGGCCGCACCGATCTCCTGAAGCAGCGCACGATCACCGACCATCCGAAGGCCAACACCGTGGATCTGGGAGGGATTCTGGCGCGTCGCGACTACGCGCATGAGCAACGCTTCCGGGTCTGGCATCGGAATGACCGCCCCGACCGTCCCCTGGATATTACGATTCTGCACGATGTTCAGGAGGCCATTCGAGAGAAACGGCATGTGGTCAGGAAATATCGCATACGCAACATCAACCGATCGGTCAGTTCGCGTCTTTCGGGTGAGATCGCATTTCTTTATGGGGATCGCGGCTTGCCGCCAAAGACAATCGAACTGTGCTTTGAGGGAAGCGCCGGGCAAAGCTTCGGGGCATTCCTGGTCGAGGGAGTTTCCTTGACATTGGTGGGAGAGGCGAACGATTATGTGGGGAAGGGAATGAGCGGAGGCGAGATCGCAGTCATGACTTCCGGCACACGGGCCCACGGATCGAGCGAGGTCATCATGGGAAATACCGTTCTATACGGCGCGACAGGCGGCGCATTGTTCGCCTGCGGACGGGCAGGGGAACGCTTTGCCGTTCGGAACAGCGGCGCTCTGGCTGTGGTGGAAGGCATCGGTAATCACGGGTGCGAATATATGACGCAAGGAACCGTTGTCATACTTGGATCCACCGGGCGCAATTTTGGAGCAGGGATGACGGGTGGCACAGCGTACGTGCTCGACAGCGCGGGCGATTTTGGCCAGAGGATCAATCCGGAGCTTGTCGAGATCGTAGATCTGGACGAAACCGAAGATGGGGTGCTGCTTCGATCAATTCTCTACCGGCACCTCGTAGCAACCAACAGCGCTGTTGCGCAGCACATCCTCACGAATTGGAACGAGCACGGGCCAAAGTTTCGAAAAGTGCAGCCAAAATCGCGTGCTGTCGTTCCGCTGGCTGAAACGCTTCGCGGACAGGAAAAGCTAGTCTCTCCCGCAGCCTGACACTACGCCCCTTGTTTTCCACGACACAGGGCATTTCGGCTCATGTTGTGCAGGGGAACCGAGAGTTTCGCCAGGCTTCAGAGGGGTTGCAAAGTTAGAGGGGTTCGTTGGAACGCTTTGCTTGGCAAGCTTCCCATATTTGACAATTCCGGAAAAATTAATTCACGACATCAAGATTTAACTTGACAAGCACGATTTCGTACATTAGAATTGTATAATTAGTTTGTCAAACAAACTAATTAGTAATCGTCATTCTTTCTCGAAATTACATACATCGAAGTCATGAATTAGTTGTTTTACAAGATTAATCAATAAGTGCGGAGTGAATTCACCGTGAAGAAATACAAGCATGAACGCATTACGCGGATCAATTCTCGCGTCGGCAGGGATATCAATCGCTCCATCATTTTGAACACTGTTCGGCGCAGTCAACCGATCTCACGGACGCAGATCTCCGACCTCACCGGATTGAACAAAAGCTCTGTGTCCAGCATTGTGGCGAGCCTGATCGAAGAAGATCTCCTCGTCGAAGCAACCGACCGGAGCGGCAGTGTCGGACGCAACCCGGTCAATCTCAGTGTCCGCCAGGGAAAACACTACGTCGGCGCAATCGCATTCGATGCGCCCCGCACTTTGGTGGCCGCAATCGACATCGACGGAACGGTCAAGGCTCAGGAGGAGGTCCGAACGGATGTGACCGCACCCGAAGCCCTCGTCGCGAAGTGTCTTTCGCGTCTTGACGGCATTCGGTCCCGTCTCGGTCCGCACCGATTCCACGGCATCGGCGCTACCGTTGCAGGCATCGTCGATGCGTCGCAATCTCATGTGATTCATGCGGCGAACCTCGGCTGGAACCATGTCGACCTCGGCGCCGTGATTCGCGAACGGGCACCCGACCTGGAAATGATCAATGTGGAAAACGACGCCAAGGCCTCGGCCCTTGCCGAGCTGCTCCTCGGACAACATCGTCTGACCTCCACGAATCTTGTCTTTCTTTCCCTTGGCGCCGGCATTGGCGCAGGGATCGCAGTCAACGGCCGCATTCTCAGCGGCAGCGCGCATGCCGCGGGTGAGATCGGTCATATGACGGTGGTAGACGGCGGTGAGCCGTGTCCGTGTGGAAACACCGGCTGTTGGGAGCTCTTCGCCTCCGAACGGGCGCCGGTGCGATGGTATCTCGCGGCAAAGAAATCCGCCGTCGAGTCGCATGGGTCGACGACTCTGGCGGACGTCATCGCGGCTGCACGCGCCGGAGACACGGATGCGATCGCGTCGCTCAGGCAATGGGGTCAACACGTCGGCGTCGGCATCGGCAACGTGATCTGCATGTTCGACCCCGAAGTCGTCATTGTCGGCGGATCGATCACACAGGTCTGGGACCTGGTCCAGGGGAGCGTGCAAGAGGAAGCTCACGGTCACGGCGATTTCTCGCGACAACGGACTTCAAAGATCCTGCCGACATCGCTCCTCAGCACTCCGGCTCTTCTTGGAGCAGCGGCGCTCTGTATTCGACGAATCTTTGCCGACTTCAGCATTACGCTGTGAAATAATGACCAGCCCGGACATCGCGCCACTCATGGACAAGTCCCGGATAATGAAATCTGGGCCACGAGGCGCACTCACCGTCTTTTGCGCAGTTGTTGCAATGTCCGCGCAGGCGACCGGTGCTGACCTGCCCGGCGGAACGTTGTTGTCGAGGGCCGGCGGTTCCGTAGAAGGAATTGTGCGGGATGCCGCGACGCACGAGACGCTTCCGTATGCGAGCGTTGTTCTCGCCGGCACAAGCTTTGGCGCAGCCTGTGACGCAGAAGGGAAATATGCCATCCGCAACATTCCGGCGGGCACGTACCAACTGCGTGCATCGTACGTCGGATATCGGCCGCTGGAGGTGACGATTGATGTGGTCGATGCGGAGAACGCGCGCCGTGACCTGGACCTCGTTTCTGTTGGATTAGAGGGACAGGAAGTTATCGTCACTGGTCAGGCCAGAGGACAAAAGCACGCGATCAATGAACAGCTCGCGTCGCCACGGATCATGAATGCAGTCTCTTCTTCCCGCATCAAAGAAATGCCGGACGCGAACGCGGCAGAATCAGTGGGGCGGCTGCCGGGCGTCTCGATCATTCGCAATGCGGGGGAAGGCACGCAGATCGTCGTTCGTGGTCTCCAACCGAAATACAACGCGATTTTGGTCGATGGTGTGCGCCTGGCATCATCGGGGGCCGACGATCGCGGCGCTGACCTGAGCATGATATCGTCGCAGATGCTCGACGGAATTGAAGTGACAAAAGCGGTGACGCCCGATCAGGATCCCGACGTGCTGGGTGGAACCGTCAATTTCAAGTTGCGGGAGGCGGGGAGGGGAGAGGAAGGATTCCGGCTGGGCGTAACGTCGCAGGGCGCCTACAACGGTCTTGAGAACGCACCCAACAAATTTAACAATTTCAAGACTATCGCACTGGCCGAAGGGAGATTTCTGGACGAGAGTTTCGGAGTGTTTGCGCAGGCGGACATCGAACGCCGCAACCTCACATCAAATGACCTCGGGGCTGCATATACAAATCTCGGTAGCGAGATCCCGAAATACATCACTCAATCGTTGAACCTCAATCATATACCGCGGGACCGCAGGCGTGTCAACGGAACGGTCGTGATGGATTATCAGCATACGGATGGAAAAGTGACGCTCTCCAATTTTGGCAGTACCGGCGTCACGGACATCGAAAACCGGGGTGAATCCTACGACGTGGCGAACAACCTCCACAGATATTCCCTTCGGCATGAGCGCAGCACATTGAACATCATCACGAATTCATTCGGATTGGAGCATCGTCTGTACGATGTCACGGCGAATCTGAAACTGTCGCATACATACTCGGAGACCAAGAATCCCAACGATTGGACGGTGGGCTTTCAGCAGGGTTCTGCGGGACTCGATGCGTTCGTGAATGCTCCGGACATCGATCCCCGGGAGGTGCCGAAAGCGGCGAATAACGACACGAACGCGACGTATCTCGGGTCCATCGTCACAAACAGCAGTTTCTCTCGTGAGCGCGCGCTGACGGTTTCGCTCGACCTCGAAACGAGCGTCAACCTGGCGGAAATCCTAAGCGTCACCTTCAAAACGGGCGGGAAATATCGGCGTCAGACCCGTTCGTACATGTACGACCAGTCCGGCGGCCAAGGGCTGGGGCTTCAGAGCGCCGTGTTTGTCGACAGTCTGATTGCCTCGCATTTTTCCTCTACTGCGCAGTACGCGAACACCACGAGCATACCGATCGTCCCGTTCATGGATCCGGCTTTTCAGTATGGCAAGTTCTTGGGTGGCGACTATCCCATGTTCCTTCCCCTCAATTTCGCCATGCTTGCAGAGATGGTGTCCTACATAAAGAGCCGGTCGGCGCTGCTGGCGCAGCGCGGTGATGTCGCATATTTTCACGACCAGTTCAATTCCACGTCACGGAATTTCTCAGGGAGCGAAGGCCAGAGCGCGTTCTATATCATGGCGACAATGAACGTGGGGTCCGACCTGACGATCATTCCGGGAGTACGGTATCAACGGCTCTTCACGGCATATACCGCACCACGTGGCATTCAAAATACGTCATCCGCACTCGGCGGCACGTATTTTCACTACGATACGACGCTTTCGGTGGGGCACGACTTCTGGCTGCCTGCGTTCGTCCTGAAATACAAACCGTTCACATGGTGTGACGCCCGTTTTTCGTTCACAAATACCATCGCGTATCCCGATTATCGAGCGATCGTTCCGAGGATCGACATTGCCATCGGCGGTGCGATCGCCTGGAACAATTACCAACTCACACCATCGCGGTCGCGCAACTACGACGCATATCTCTCCTTTTATGACAATACCATCGGTCTTTTTACTGCGGGCGCGTTTCTCAAGCAGATCGACGACCTCATTTATGGCTGGAATTTCTTCGTGACGGGGGCGGATGCACTTCAGTATTACCCGCCCGGCCTCGCCGCGGGAACGCCCACCGGGGTGTACAATGTCTCGACGTACGTCAATAATCCCTATCGGGTCGACAACTGGGGCATCGAACTCGATTGGCAGACACATTTCTGGTATCTCCCCTCGCCGCTAAACGGGCTTGTCCTCAATGTGAATTTCACGCACATCTTTTCCCGTGCAGAATATCCCTATACCGATCGTGTTCGGGTCGGCCGGACGTTTGTGTACGTCGACACTTCGTTCGTCGACCGGCTCCTTTCACAGCCCGATAATATTGTGAATCTCTCCGTCGGCTATGACTACGGCGGATTCTCGCTTCGAGTATCGATGCTTCATCAGGCGGATGTTTTCACGCAGGTCAATTACTGGCCGCAGCTACGGAGTTCCACGGATAAGTATACACGATGGGACATGTCCGTCAAACAGGACCTGCCGTGGTTCGGGCTGCAGCTTTTCGGCGACGTGAATAACTTAAATAACGTGAACGACATCAGTCTCCTCCATGCGCCGACGAACGTTCCGCGTTCGCGTCAATCGTACGGCTTGACCGCGGACTTCGGCGTGAGGGTTGTGTGGTAACGGTGGAAGGACGTCAAGTGTACGCATCACAGAAGCAGCTTGTGAACATGCCAACACTCACACAGGATCCAGGGGGAGAGGAGGTGACATCACGAATTTGTTTTTATCAGAGGTACCACAGCAACATGCATCATTCATCCATTCCTTTTTCGGGAGGCGAATTATGAAACAGTCAGTTACCGCAACTGTATGCGTTGCGGTCGCAGCGCTTTTGTTGCTTCCAGGCGCGACCTTCGCACAAACCCTCGCGGTCTATGCGAACGGGCCGACGCTGGACCAGGTGATCATTGGCGATACACTCGCCAATGGAACCAGGGCGCACAACGTATACCAGCTCGTGTCGCGCGACACGACATACCTGTTCGATGCGACCATCACGCTGAGGTCAAATGTGTCGATCATCGGCGTGGCGGACCCGTCGACGGGACGACTGCCCTGCATTCAACCCGATGTCCTGGGTGACAATTCCATCCCCGGCGTCTTGTTCACGCTCACGGGGTCAGGCACAGAGTATTCGTTCAAGAACCTCTATCTCCTCGGCATTTCCATCGACAACACGCCGAATTACGGATCCGGACAGGCAATCCAGGTGACCGGCGACAACATTCGGCTGGCCGTAGACAACTGCGTATTCGAACAATGGTCGCAATTCGCCATCGGCTACGCCGGCAATTGGGACAAATTCTTCATCACAAACTGCAAATTCCGCAACATGACGACGCAGCCGAACCAGTGGTACGTGGGCGAACTTCTGCGGAATGAAAACTATGCCGGTGCTTTCAAGACCGACTCCATTGTCATACGCTACAATACGATGCTCTGCGTCAGCGGATATGCAACGGCCGCGACAGGCGGGATCGTGAACTACTATGAATTCTCGCACAACAACGTGGTCTACACGTTCAAGAATCCGTTCTTCCTGGACAGAATGACAAACGCCAAGTTTAACAACAACCTCTTCTACGGCGCGTACGCAGGCGGACAGACCAAAGCGGAATTCGCTGGGTGGGATTCCTTCACCCCGAACACCGGACCGTCGATCATCACGATGGGACCCCTGGATTCCACGACGGCGGCGATCCTGCTGGGCCATGCTTCCACGGGTGCCGGCGATCCGGCAGCCGAGGCTCTCAGGAATGTCGAAGTGAAGAACAACGTCTATTTCTGGCCATCCGGACTCACGTCATTCTGGACGGCTTGGAACGACACCGCACACATCGATTCGGTCTACACGCCGACATGGATGAATGCTCCCACCGCCAACATGTTCGCGACCAGCGCACAATGGCCCGGTTTCGTGGATCTGGGCAATCTGAACGTCGACCCCGGTTTTGGAGCTTCCATCCCGGGAGCTTTGAATGCCGGCACAGCCAACGCCAACGGTGTCGGACTGCTGAACTGGTTCACGGCGGTCCGAACGGGCACAGGGGTGACGGAAACGTACGGATACAAGATCACACAGGTTGGGACAGCGGAAAACTGGACCCCCATCTGGCCTCTTCCGGAAACGCAGGATATGAAGTACACGAACGCCTCCCTGCTGACCGGCGGCACCGACGGACGTCCTATCGGCGATCCATATTGGTTCAACGGACCTAACGGCGGCCCAACGGGCGTCGAACTTCCGACCGATGCAGTCCCCGGCACGTTCGCGTTGTTAGCGGCATATCCGAATCCGTTCAACCCTGCCACGCATCTCAGCTATTCGCTCCCTGCGACCGGCAGCGTCAACCTGAAGGTCTACAACATCCTCGGTCAGGTCGTCGCAACGCTGGTCAACGGTGAGATCCAATCGGCTGGCACACATGCGGTCGTGGTAGACATGGCCGGAAGGAGCTCGGGCCTCTACATAGCCGTGCTCGAGCAGGGAAACAGTCGCGCCATGCAGAAACTGGTGTTCGTGAAGTGATCAACCGGGAACCCTGGGAGAATGCGGCAGCCGTCTGCACCTCCCCGTGTTCTCTGCAACACCGCCCGTCGTTCGCCTGCGCGGAACGCCCTTTGCGCAGGCGGGCACGGGTGCATCTCTACAGCCGCATCTTGGCTCTCCTTCTCTGGAGAAGCTTTCCCTGGTCATACGCCTGCAGGGCCTCACACCAACGCCTCCGAACCCGATGACTGCGACGCCGCCACGCACTTCGCATCCCTCACTGTGGGTGCCGTCGTTGTATTTTGCCGAAGGGCTCCCGTTCGTGGCGATCGCAACGGTCTCGGTACTCATGTACAAAGACCTCGGGATCTCCGACGCCGAAATCGCCTTTTATACGACTCTCGTTACCTGGCCGTGGACATTGAAGCCGTTATGGGGACCGCTCCTCGAAATGTTCAAAACGAAGCGGTATTTCGTCATCGCGACCCAATTCGCCGGCGCCGCAGCGTTTGGCCTTATCGCATTCTCGCTTCCGCTCGAGGGTTTCTTCCCGTATACGCTGGCTTTGTTGGCGATCCTTGCCTTTAACTCGGCTACGCATGACATCGCCGCCGACGGCGTATATGTGAATGTACTCTCGGAGCCCGAGCAAGCGCGATTCGTGGGGTGGCAGGGGGCGTGCTACAACATCGCCAAGATCACGGCTCAGGGAGCGCTCGTGTATCTCGCCGGTTCGCTCCAACACGACTATGGGGTACTTCATGCGTGGATGATCGTCATGGCTGTCTTCGGCGTTGTCATGTTTCTGCTCGCCCTGTGGCACGCACGATTTCTTCCGTCTGGAGGCGCAGCAACCCGTGTCTCCACGGCGGGTGAGGCGCTCAGCACATTTCGCGACGTTGTCCGGACATTTGTTCAGAAGAAGTTCATTTGGTGGGGAATCGCGTTCATCGTGCTCTACAGGTTCGCCGAGGGGCAAGCGATCAAGATCGTCCCTTTGTTCTTTCGGGCGGCGCGCGAGTCGGGAGGTCTCGGACTTTCGACTGCGGAGATCGGCGTCATATACGGAACATTTGGAGCGGGGGCGTTCATCCTGGGTTCCATACTGGCCGGGTACTTTACTGCGCGGCGCGGCCTTCGCCGATCGCTTTTCGTGCTCTGTTGTTTCTTCAATATCCCGTTCGCCGCATATGCCTTCCTGGCCGCCATGCAGCCGGAAAGCTACATCGTCATTAGCGCCGCCGTCGTATTCGAATACTTCGGATACGGTTTTGGGTTTGTCGGGCTGATCCTCTACATGATGCAGCAGATCGCGCCCGGCCCGTACAAAATGGCTCATTACGCATTCGCCACGGGCGTCATGTACCTGGGATTCATGATTCCCTCGATGCTGAGCGGCTTCATCAGCGATTTTCTCGGCTACCGCATCTTCTTCCTTTGGGTTATGATCGCTACGATCCCTTCATTCCTCGTCGCCTGGTATGTGCCTTTCAAACAGTCCGAGAACGCCGAGGTGGCAGCATGAAGGTGTTCAGCTCAACGGGTTTCCGAACAGTCGTGCAACGAATGCGCTTCCTGTATCTTGGTCTCTTGATCTTCGGGTCGCTGCAGGGACAGGGAAGGGAAGTCATCGGCTACTATCCTTCGTGGAAATGGCGGTCCGGCAATGCATGGTTGTCGCCGGAAAACATACCCTACGAAAAGCTCACGATGATCAATTACGCCTTCTTCTCTCCGGCGCCCGACGGCAACCTGACAGGCGTCGATACCGTCGGAGATGCGATTATCCTACGGGGAGAAGCGGTCGGTGGACCCATTCCGAGGGCAAAGTCTAAAGGTCTTATCGAATACGCACACTCCTTCAGCGTCAGAGTCGTTCTCTCCATCGGCGGATGGGGAGATTCCGGCAATTTTTCAGCAGTGGCTTCGAGTGAAGCGGGACGACGCGCGTTCGCCCGATCCTGCGTTGACGCGATCAGAAGATTCAAATTCGACGGCATCGACGTTGATTGGGAATATCCGACGTATGCTCCGCACAATGGAAAGCCGGAGGACACGGAGAATTGTCTGAGGTTATTCCGGACTCTCCGTGATAGTCTGGATGCGTACGAGGACCGCGTCGGAAGGCCTATTCTCCTGACCGCTGCGATTCCCGCGACCGACATGCATGCGTCCGGGTTCAACATGCCGGCGCTGGCTCCTCTCCTGGACTACGTCAACGTCATGACATACGATTTCTATGGATCGTTGGACCCGATCAGCGGTCACAATGCCGCGTTATTCGGAACGTGCGGGGGCGACAGCACCAGGAGTGTCGATGCTTCGTTGAGATTGTTTACGGAACACTACGGCATTCCGGCGTCCAAAATCACCTTGGGCATCCCGTTCTACGGCAAGACCTTCGCGATCTGCGGTGGTCCGTGCTCGCCATACGGCCGGGCCGATTCGGCGACGTCTTCCGTGAGGTCAATTGAGTATGCTGCCATCGATGGTACCATGCGTGGATTCTTACGCTCGTGGGACAATGTCGCACAGGTGCCGTTTGCCGTCGACACGACGCGCAATATATTTCTCACCTATGACGACGAATATTCCGTCGCATTGAAAGCGGAGTATGTGATCAACCACGGGGTGGCTGGCGTGATCATTTGGGAGATCACCGGCGACCAGCTTGGGCAAGGAAAAAGTCCTCTGCTCGACGCGCTCGCCTCCCGGCTCCTGAGGGCGAGGACGCCAAAGTAAGTCATGTACACTCGACGCCCGATCTAACAACGAAGGACCTATGCGGTACGGTTATTTCGACGAGACACGAAACGAGTATGTCATAGAACGTCCCGATGTTCCAGTTTCCTGGACGAATTATCTGGGGGTGAGGAACCTTTGCACGGTCATTTCCCACAACGCGGGGGGATACACGTTCTACAAGAATGCCGAACATCACCGAATAACGAGATTCCGTCAGAACGGAGTTCCGCTCGATCGGCCGGGCCATTACGTGTATGTCCGTGACGACGAAACGGGAGAATTCTGGTCAGTGTCCTGGCAACCGGTTGGCAAGGACCTCGCAAAAGCCTCGTATGAATGTCGGCACGGCCTTTCCTATACGTCGTTCCGGTGCAATTATCGAGGGCTTGATGCTGAACAGGTCATGTTTATTCCCATCGATGATGATGTCGAATTGTGGGATGTCCGGCTCAGGAATACCGGTGACCGACCGCGAAAGATCAGCATCTTCGCCTACGTTGAATTCTCGTTTCATCACATCGAGATCGACAATCAGAATCTACAAATGTCCCTGTATGCCGCCGGAACGAATTATGCGGACGGGATCATCGAATACGACTTCTTTTATGAGCCGTGGATGTATCACTATTTTACCGCGAACGTCGACCCTGACGGCTACGACTGCGTTCGCGATCGATTCCTCGGCGCCTACCGCACGGAAACCAACCCGATCAATGTTGAGCGAGGACAGTGTCAGAACAGCTGCGAACTTGGCGGAAATCATTGCGGCGCTTTGCAGAAATCGATAACCCTTCAGCCTGGTGAAAGCTCTCGGATCGCCTTCATGCTTGGCGTCGGTTCCCGAGCAGAAGCACTCAGGATACGGAACACGTATTCCAACGGCCGCGCCGTCGACCGGGCCTTTACCGCCTTGGCGGAATACTGGCGAAAGAAACGGTCCGTCTTCCGATGCTCGACGCCGCATCCAGGCATGAACACGATGGTGAATACCTGGACCTTGTTTCAGGCGGAAACGTGCATCGTGTGGTCGCGGTTTGCATCGTTCATTGAGGTTGGCGGAAGGACGGGTTTGGGCTACCGCGACACGTCACAGGACATCATGGCTGTCGTCCACTCAAGCCCAGACGCGTGCCGGTTGCGCATCATCGAGTTGTTGCACGGGCAAGTAAGCTCTGGATACGGTCTGCATTTGTTCGACCCCGACGTTTTTCGGCCGCAGAAGGACAGGCTTCCTGGCGTGAAGCTTCCGACCGTCGTGCCGACGCCGAACGCATCCGACATTATTCACGGGCTTGAAGACGTCTGTTCCGACGATGCGTTGTGGATCGTCGGATCGATCTGTGAGTATGTGAAGGAGACGGGCGATCTGGCATTCTTCGACCTTTCCGTGCCGTTTGCGGACACCGGCGAGGGAACCGTCTACGAGCACATGAAACGGTCGCTCGATTTCACCGCCGAACACACCGGCACAAGCGGTATCTGCAAGGGTCTCCGGGCCGACTGGAATGATTGTTTGAATCTCGGCGGGGGAGAAAGCGCCATGGTCTCGTTCATGCATCACTGGGCGCTGCGGGCGTTCGTCGAGGCTGCGACGGAACTGGGCAGGTCGGACGACGCGAATGCGTACGACGCCATGGCCGATCGCGTACGCGATGCATGTGAAAAGGAATTGTGGGATGGCGGATGGTATATCCGTGGTGTGACGCGCAACGGGCTCAGGATCGGCTCACATCGCAATGAAGAAGGAAAGATCTTTCTTGAAAGCAATAGCTGGGCTGTCATGAGTGAAGTCGCATCCCGTGAACGGGGCGTACAATGCATGGATGCGGTAGGGAAGTTCTTGTCGTCTCCCTACGGGCTGCATCTCGTCTGGCCGTCGTTCACAGCACCGAACGACGATATAGGATATGTTACACGAGTCTATCCGGGCATCAAGGAAAACGGCGCGATCTTCAGTCATCCGAATCCGTGGGCCATGATAGCCGAATGCAAGCTGGGACGCGGCGATAAAGCGATGAGTATCTATGATGCGCTCTTGCCGTATCATCACAACGACCGAATCGAAGTGCGTGAGGCGGAGCCCTACTCGTATTGTCAGTTCATCATGGGACGCGACCACAGTGCCTATGGCAGGGCGCGGCACCCGTGGCTGACAGGAAGCGGCGGATGGAGCTACACCGCGGCGACGCACTGGATACTCGGTGTTCGTCCTGGATACAAAGGATTGACGATCGACCCATGCATTCCGGGGGAGTGGAGGTCTTTTGAGGTTGAAAGGAAATGGCGCGGAGCGACGTATCAGATCCGTGTGGTGAATCCAAACGGCGTACAACGAGGTGTGCAGACGGTTGTTCTTAACTGCCGACCGGTTGACATGCCAATCCCCCCGCAACCAGCCGGTTCCACGAACCGAGTGGATGTGACGATGGGTTAGCCGCGACTGGTCCTCCCGGGAACGTCCTCGCCGCACACTCGCATGGTTTCAGGCTGCAGTGTGAACGCCTACGACTTCTTGTTCGCCCGAGCACGCTGACGGAACCTTCTGACCTTTGCCGCATTGCCGCAGTCCTTCATGTCGCACCAGTGACGGCTTCCGTTCCTGGTCGAATCGACGAAGAGCCAACCACACCGATGTCCAGCGCATTGCCTCAATCGCGGAAGATTGGCGGACGTCACCAGTCTGGCCGCTGAATCCGCGACGACCCAAAGCATATTGTCGAGTGCGGCATCGGTATCCCACATCCATGCATAACCCTGCGTCGCCGCGCTGAGCCGCTGATGGCTGCGGGCGATGGAAATTTCCCGGTTCAGCAGGTCCGTATCGGCGCGGGATGGCGACCGGCCATGAAGAAGGTCGATGAAGATGCGATGGAGAACTTCGCGAAATGCAACGGCACGCTTCAACACGGCCGCCGACTCCCGGGGTGAGTGCCGGGCGCCGGCTAGCAAGCGCCGAACGACGGTATCCGGCAGGAGTCCGGCATGACGGCTCCACGAGAGGAGATCGTCGTAGGTGGACAGTTTCTCGTCGACGATCTCCAATCCAAGGCTTTCCCCGCGGCGAATCGCTGCATCGCGGGAGGGCACACGGCTTCCGACGGTATTCACGAAGTCCAGACACGGTATTCCCCCGACGAGCTTCAGCTGCGCCGCCGGGGATGTCATCGGCGAAGACGTATCGGGCATGGTAACCATCAAATTTAACTTGACAGGTTACAGATGAACCTGTATATTGTAACCATCAAAAACAATATAAGCGGTTACAACGATGTTGTCAAGTGTCGTTCGGGGTGATGCGTCGCACCGGGTGCGCATGATCCTTGCGTTTGGAGCCATCTACGTTATCTGGGGCTCAACCTATCTCGCCATACGTTACGCCGTCGAGACTCTACCGCCGTTCCTGATGATGGGCGTGCGATCCTTGATCGGCGGAGGCATACTGTATCTCTGGAGCAGGGCGCGCGGAAACGGTTCCTTCCGCATCGAGCATCTGCCGGCGTTGTTCACGATCGGCATCTCGTTCTTTCTCGTCGGCCACGGGCTCCTCGCATGGGCCCAGCAGCACGTCTCCTCCGGCATCGCCGCGGTCCTCGTCGCCTCTGAACCGCTGTGGATCGTAACGATCGAATCACTGTTCCTCCGGGACGCACGAATTCATGGCAAAGGCGTTGCGGGACTCGTGCTGGGATTCGCTGGTCTCGTCTATATGATCGCGTCGACGAAAGGAATCGATCCGTCGGGTACTGACATGCTGGCCTCGATGGCGGTCGTTGGAGGTTCCCTGTCGTGGTCGGGTGGTGCCGTCTATGCGCGGGTGGCCCGGCTGCCGAGATCACCGGTTCTGTCGGCGGGAATGGAGCTTATGATCGGCGGTGCTTTTCTCCTCATTGCAAGCTATCTTTTCGGTGAAATGGACGCGTTCGATATCCGTTCCGTTTCGGTCCGCTCAATGCTGGGTCTCGGATATCTGATCCTGTTTGGGTCCGTCGTGGCGTTCAGCGCCTACACATGGCTGCTCGGGCATACGTCCGCAACGCGCATCTCCACCCACACGTATGTCAATCCCATCATCGCCCTCCTCCTCGGATGGCTTGTCGCCGGAGAACCGATGACGATGGCCGTTGGCGTTGCCGCGGCCGCCATCGTCGGGTCGGTCTATCTGGCCCTGCACGATGGACAAAAATCTGACACGATCACAGAATCTTCGTAAATTCGGAACGGATCCGCACAACGTCATGCAATGACCAGACGTTGTGCCGAACACAACATTGCAATCGGGGCCCACATGAAGTCACACACGATCGCTCTTCTTACGCTTCTGCTCGTTGTTGGTCCTTACCTTGTCCTTGCTCAGCAGAGTGCTCCGCCCTTTGCCGACGTCATCGTGCGTTGTGACGATGCGGGCATGTCGCACGCCGTCAACAGGGCGATACGCGACATCGCGGAAACCGGAATGCCGTTCTCAGTCTCGGTGATGGTGCCGTGTCCGTGGTTTCCCGAAGCCGTCGAGATCCTTCGCGCGTATCCTCACGTCTCCGTCGGCCTCCATCTCACGTTGAATGCTGAATGGAAGGGAATGCGATGGGGGCCGGTGCTCGGGGGTCAGGACGTGCCAAGCCTCGTCGACAGTCTCGGCTACTTTTTCCCTTCCCGGGCGGCGCTCATGGCGCATGGACCGAAACTCGACGAGGTAGAGCGCGAGCTCCGCGCCCAGATACAGCGTGCATATGCCGCGGGACTGAAGCCCGATTATCTGGATCATCACATGAGCGCGGCGGTCAATACGCCCGAGATGCGATTGATCGTGGAAAGGCTTGCGGCAGAGTACGGCCTCGGCATTTCGCGATACTTCGGCGAGACTGGGGCCGAAGGCGTCTATCGCGCCCCGATCGATCATAAGACCGACACGTTGATCGCGCTGGTCAATCGCCTCGAGCCCGGAAAACGCCATCTGTTCGTTTTTCACGTCACGGCGCAATCTCAGGAAATGGACGCCCTTATCGACCAAAACACGATCGGCCTTCCCGACATGAGCAAGCACCGAAACGCCGAATTCAGGGCCGTGAGCTCACCCGAATTCCGGGAAGCGCTCAAGGAGCGGGGAATTCGCATGCTCACGTATGCCGATCTGATGAAGGCGGATGGCACGAAAGGAATGAAGCGGCCTCACTGAAACGTTTGCATCGCTGCTTCGTTGTACATGGACTACACGTTTCAATACTCACTATTGGAGACCCACATGCAAAAGAACTTGTTCGCCGGAGTCATCTCGGCGGCCGTCTGCGCAAGTCTGCTGGTTGTTTCGCTTCCCGGCATTTCCAGTGCGCAACCCATGCGTATGTCCCCCGAAAATCAAGCCAAGATGTTGAAAGATTCGCTTGCGCTTGACAGTGTGCAAACCGCAAAGGCGGTCGTTATCCTGAAAGAAGCTTCGGATGCGAGGATGAAAGCAATGCAGTCCGCCGGTGACGACCGCGACGCGAGACGTGCAACAATGACCGACATCGTAAAGAAGGCTGACGACAAGATCAAAGCCATTCTTACTGACACGCAAAAAAAGAAGTATGAAGAGATGATCAAGAACCGTCCGGCGAGAGGAATGGGAAGGAGGGGAAATAACTAGGAACTTCCAACTGCCAACTGACAACCGACAATTGACTACCACCAATCGCCAATAGCAGATCGACAATCGTCGATCTCGATGATCGTGCACAATCGAGGCTCGGAGTGATCCGGGCCTCTTTCTTTGTTTCCCAGTGTTTCCAAATGACCCATCCGGTAAACGAACCTTAAGAAAGATTCATCAACATTTGGGAGATTTTTGACTTTCGTCACTATTCACACATGCTCAAACCAGCTATGTTGCATGCGATCATTCTTGGAGGAGTCACGGTTATGAGAACGGGAAGTATTGGACTCATCACGGCGGTTGTGCTGACGATCAGTGGGATGGAAGGATGTTCGAGCTCCGACATTCCCGCTGCAGTTGCGCCCGGCACACCTGTCGCACTGTCCGCAGTATTTAGCGAAGCGAAGACCATCACATCGCTGTCGAAAGATGCGGGCTTCGCCGCGGTGGATTCGCTGATAATCGACAGCGCCATCGTCGTCTTTGACCGGATCAAATTCGAATCGCACGTTGAATCGGAGATGGACGACGACACGCTTGAGACGAACGACCTTGATGAAGTCGAGGATGACAGCATCGAGACCGAACATGAATTCAACGTGACGTTGCGTGGCCCGTTCGTCGTGCATGTTCGCGACCCACTGGCGATCTCGTTCGCGGATGGCGTGGTGCCAGCTGGAACGTATACAGCCATAAAATTCAAGATCCATCGGTTGCGTGCAGGGGAAGAGCACGAGGACAGCGACGAGCACAATGGCCGGTCGAGGACGTTGATCGACCTGACGGGCTACGAGGCGAGCATTGTGGTCTGGGGGAAGGTGCGAAAAGACGGCGACTGGGTCCCGTTCACGCTGAAGTACAACGGAGAGGCGACGCACCATATCCACGGAAATTTCGTCGTTCCCGAAGCGACGAATACGATCTCGTTCGCACTCACGTTCAACACGGAGCTCTGGTTCCGGAAC
>MHAK01000122.1 GCA_001802945.1 Ignavibacteria bacterium RIFCSPLOWO2_12_FULL_56_21
TCGATTGCGTTTGATCTTCACATGCTGTCACCCGGCACTCGCTCCCGACGCTCGCGTTGCGCTGACACTCCGCGAAGTGTGCGGTCTTACTTCGATTGCGTTTGATCTTCACATGCTGTCACCCGGCACTCGCTCCCGACGCTCGCGTTGCGCTGACACTCCGCGAAGTGTGCGGTCTTACTACCGAAGAGATCGCACGGGCGTTTCTCACCGCGCCTTCCACGCTTGCCCAGCGTATCGTGCGCGCCAAGGCGAAGATCCGCGAGGCGCGCATTCCGTATCGTGTGCCATCCGCTTCAGAGCTGCCCGGACGCCTGGACGCCGTCCTCCACGTGGTCTATCTCGTCTTCAACGAAGGGTACTCCGCCACGGCGGGGGGATCGGTCACACGGTCCGACATCAGCGCCGAAGCGATCCGGCTTGGACGATTGCTCATGGGATTGCTGCCAGAACCCGAGGTCATCGGACTCCTGGCGCTGATGTTGCTTCAGGAATCGCGGCGCACGGCACGCATGTCTCCGAATGGCGATCTTATCCTGCTGGACGAACAGGACCGGTCGGCATGGAATCAAGAATTGATCAAGGAGGGAGTTGCATTGGTGGAGCAGGCTTTGGGGTCACGCAGGTTTGGATCGTACACGATCCAAGCCGCAATCGCGGCCGTCCACGCAGAAGCGCTATCTGCGGGCGAAACGGATTGGCCTCAAATCGTGGTGTTGTACGACCTTCTCCTGAGAGCAGAACCGTCCCCGGTCATTGAACTCAATCGGGCGGTGGCAGTTGCAATGCGGGACGGACCTCAAGCGGGCTTGGAGCTTATCGATGCGATATTAAAGAGAGGCGAACTGACGGACTACCACCTGGCCCATTCAGCGCGAGGCGAGCTGTGTCGCCGATTGGGAAAGATCGCCGATGCCAAGGCCTCCTATAATAGAGCACTGGAGCTCACCCGGCAGGAGCCGGAACGGAGGTTTTTGGAGGAAAGGATAAAAACACTGGGATAATGAAGTGCGAAAGTGAAGAATGTGAGAGGGCATGCTATGTATTGATGAACGGAGTACAGCACCTCGATTGGCAGCCCCCTCACTGGCTGGTGGGAAAACCAGCAAATTCTGACTTAGACTGTCGAGTTATTTTTTGTTCGACGCCCTCGGCATCTCCAACGCCGGCTTCGTCATCCCTCGATGGCACGTCGTGCAATTGACCGCCGCATTTTCCCGGTCGACGATCTCACGGATCAGTTCCGACAACTCCCGCTGCATTCGCCACATCTTTCTCGCGATAGTCTTCTTGTCCTTGTCGTCACTCTCCCACTTCCCTTCCACATGACAAAAATCGCACGTGACACCGAGTGCCGGTGAGAATGCCGTTTCCATGATCCGAAGAACACGTCCTGCCGGCATTCCCTTGAATAGTTCGATGTTCTGAAACACCTGTTCTGCGGGCATCTGTTCTTTTCCCTTGATCGCCTCCTCAAGAGCGACTATATGTTTGTTCCGCTCAGGCTGCTGCGTGTTCTGGTCCTGTATACCAAGCAGAATGAAAAAAACCGGTACGAAATACACGTTTTTCATGTTTCTTTTCTCCTCACGTGTCGGGTGATTTTCCACGATTTTCTTTGAATTTCTTTCATTACAATCACTTTATCAAGAATGAGAACGAAGTTTTTGCGGGGTGGTTCAGCACTCCTGCAAAGAATCGTCGGTGACCGTGTCGATTTCCACCCCTTCCATTCGACTACTTGAAGAGGTCAAGAATTCACATCCATAAAGGAGAGAAGGTCATGCGATTCGTCATGTTTATGATACCGGACGTCTACCAGGGGGCGGAAGGCAAGAACATTGCGCCGGACTTTGCCCCACCCACAGACATGGTGGAACAGATGATGAAATACAATGAGCGGCTTGCGAAAGCCGGAGCCCTTCTGGCCCTCGATGGCCTCCACCCGCTTCAAAAAGGGGCTCGGGTTTCGTTTGCGACGGGGAAACCGAGCGTCACCGACGGACCCTTCATTGAATCCAAGGAGGTCTTCGGCGGCTACTGGATCATCCAGTGCAAGAACAAAGAAGAGGCGGTCCAGTGGGCTAAAGATGTGCCCGCCCAGCGGGGTGACGTGATCGAGGTCCGGCAGATCTTTGAGAACGAAGACTTCCCCGCCGACGTGCAAAAGGCGGCTGAGAATGAGGTCGTCAAGGCGGCGGTGGAAAAGCATACACACCGGTAACTCAAGCTCTACCTCGCTAAGCGCAGCCTTCAGGCTGCGGCAGAGCTCTTCATGAGCGCGCTCACATGGACCGGGGGGACCGTGATACGAGAAAAGAGACATCGGTTGGCAGCAGTAACTTACCGAGGAATCAAAGTTGTATCGTTCACTGCAAACGTGAAGTGCAGAACACACTTCTTCACGACCGTCGATAGATTCAAAGCGTTTGAAGAGATGCTCCTGCGTTCCTTGAAACGTTTCGAGTGCGGATCTGACGTCTATCTCTTTATGCCCGATCATGCCCATTTGATGCTTCGTGGTGTTACTGAATCGTCGGACGTTTTGCGTGCAATGAAATTGTTCAAGCAACTGTCGGGGTTCTGGCTTTCACAAAATCATCCAACGGTCAGATGGCAAAAGGACTTCTATGACCATATCGTGCGGGATGAAGATGAAACAGGTAGACACATCCGCTATATCTTGAACAATCCCGTCAAACAAGGGCTTGTGAGACATTGGAAGGACTATCCGTTTATGGGTTCGACGTTGCTCGACCTTGGTGCGTTGTTGAGAAGTTGAAGCCCCTTTCGCAGACTTGAAGTCTGCGGATACTTACTCTCGCGTTCATTCGCGGTTCACATCACATAACTATTCGCGTTCATTCGCGGTTTATCTTCTATACAGGACACAAGCATGAAATACATCTGCCTCGGCTATTTCAAAGAAAACATGTGGGACAGCATGTCCGAACAGCAACAGAAGGCGTTCGTCACGGATTGCCTTGCCTACGACCGTGACCTAAAGAAGAACGGACACATGACGGGAGGCGAGGCGCTGCAAAGCGTAAGGACCGCAACCACAGTCCGGTACGGCAACGGCAAGCCTGTGGTGACCGACGGACCCTTTGCAGAAACGAAGGAACAACTTGGCGGCATCATGATCCTGGAAGCTCGTGACCTGAATCAGGCAATACACTTAATGTCCAATCACCCGTCAACCCGGATGGGTGGCACGTGGGAGATCCGGCCCTCAGACGAGCAAATCAATGCGCTGTTTGAGGATGGGAAGTGACGGTAGTGTCAGATGATGGCAGAAGTCAGAGGTCAGAGATCAGAGGTCGGAGGTCAGAAAGCCCTGCGCTTTGCGCTATCCACCAATTAATCATTTAAGAATTCAACCAATCATCTTTTTTTCCCCATTCGCGTTCATTCACGTACATTCGCGGTTTCTTTTTCTTTAAGGAGCCACACATCATGCACAAGATAGTCCCCTGTTTATGGTTCGACAACCAAGCCGAAGAGGCCGCACAATACTACGTCTCCATTTTCGCCGCCCGCGGGAGGAAAGCCAAAATGGGCAGAATCGCCAGATATGGCAAAGCGGGATTTGAAATCCACGGAAGGCCCGAAGGATCGGTGATGATCGCCGAATTCGAGATCGAAGGTCAGTCATACACGGCTCTCAACGGCGGACCCTACTTCAAGTTCAACGAGGCGATCTCCTTTCAGGTCATGTGCGACACACAAGAGGACGTGAATTACTTTTGGGAGAAACTTACCGCCGGAGGCGATCCAAAGGCACAGCAGTGCGGCTGGTTGAAAGACAAGTTTGGCCTTTCGTGGCAGATCGTCCCAACGGCGATCACCGAATTGCTCAGCGATCATCGCTCTGAAGCTTCGCAGAGGGCGATGAACGCCGTCCTCAACATGAAAAAGCCCGACATAGCGGCCGTCAAGAAAGCATACGATAAGAAATGAGTTCCGTAGCGACATTGCACCGAACGCTGCAAACACTTCGCAGCCGCCTCAACGGCCGCGTGATCGGTCCGGATGACGCGGCATATGACACAGCACGCGCCCTCTTCTACGGATGGATCGATCGTCGGCCCGCGGCCATTGTCAAGGTCTCGAACGCAACGGATGTTGTGCATGTCGTCACCACGGCGCGCGACGCGGGAGTTCCTCTCGCTGTGCGGAGCGGAGGTCATAGCGTGGCGGGACACAGCATGTGCGACGGCGGCATTGTGCTCGATCTGTCGGACATGCGCAAGCTCGAGATCGATTCCGCCAATCGGACCGCCTGGGCCGAGACCGGCTTGACCGCAGTTCAATACACCGTCGCGTCCGCCGAAAAGGGACTCGCAACGGGATTCGGCGATTCCGGATCGGTTGGTATCGGAGGCATTACTCTCGGCGGGGGCATCGGCTTTCTCGTCCGCAAATACGGGCTGACGATCGACGACCTACTTGCGGCCGACATGGTCACGGCCGATGGTAGCCTTCTGCGCACCGATGCAGAGAACCATCCCGACCTGTTTTGGGCGATCCGGGGCGGCGGAGGGAATTTCGGCATCGCCACGCGTTTCAAGTTCCGCTTACACAGAGTCGATAACATCGTCGGCGGCATGTTGTTCCTGCCGGCCACACCAGCAACGATCCGTGATTTCATGGCGCTATCGGAGTCCGCGCCGGAAGAATTGAGCACGATCGCCAACGTCATGATCGCCCCGCCGATGCCCTTCATTCCGCCGGGATCTCACGGCAAGCCGATCATCATGGGCATGTTTGTGTGCACCGGTCCGATCGATGCCGGTGAGCGCATTGTTGCCCCGTTCCGAAAGCTCGCGCCGCCGATCGCCGACATGCTCAAACCGATGCGCTATCACGAAATGTATCAGGAGGAGGGCCCCCATCCTGCCGCTGCATCTCTCCGATCGATGTTCATTGATTCCGTCGACACCGGGACGGCGGAGTCGATTCTCGCCCATCTCCAGGAGTCGAAGGCGATGATGTCCGTAGCCCAGCTTCGCATGCTCGGCGGAGCGATGGCTCGCGTCCCATCCGAAGCGACCGCGTTCGCCCATCGGAAGCGGCGGATCATGGTCAATCTCGCCGCTCTGTACGAACGTCCTCAGGATTCGCCAGTCTACGAATCTTGGGTGGAACGATTCACGAAAGACATTCGAAGGGGTGACGCAAACGTGTACGTCAATTTCCTCGGCGACGAAGGAAAAGACCGGATCCGCATGGCATATCCAGGCACCACCTATGACCGGCTCGCCGACATCAAAGCTCTGTATGACCCTGACAATTTCTTCAAGCTCAATCACAATATTCTTCCCCACGCCAACTAGGCCGTCCTTCCCATACCCGAGTCAAGATGACCATTGGCGTCATCAACAAACTTACCAATAAACCATTGTTCGCGTTCATTAGCGTTAATTTGCGGTTTCTTTTCTAACCTGGGAGCCCAGACATAAAACGACTCATCTTCGCCATCCTCGCCGGCTTTTTCATCACTGCCATACTCTCCATCCTGACGGACCACGTGTTCCATATAACAGAGGTGTTTCCGCCGTACGGTCAGCCCATGTTTGACACGGGCCTTCTCCTCCTTGCTCTCGCGTATCGGGGCGTATTCACCCTCTTTGGTTGTTACATCATGGCAATGATCGCGAAGGAAAAGGCAATGAAGGCGGCTATCATCGTGGGCTCCATCAGAAATGAAAAAGAAAAAGGAAAGAGGCAAGCGCTCATGAAGAGCCCCTTGCTCAGATCTGCATATTGACGGGCTGAAGACAGTGAAACCAAGCAACAAGAGTCTTACTCTGGAATTCGCAACTTCCGTTTTCACTTTGTGTTTTCATTTCTTTTTGTCTCTTTCTGTTTTCTGTTTTACAATTGGAGGACGCAAATGCGAAAGGTTATCGTCTCCAACCTGATCTCCCTGGACGGCTTCTACGCCGGACCCGCCGGCGAGATCGACTGGTTTGTGAACATCCCCGACAAGGAATTCGAGGCATACGGCATCAAGCTGATGGAGTCGATCGATACCATGCTGTTCGGACGTGTGACGTATGAATTGATGGCAGCCTATTGGCCGACCGCGTCACCCGGAGCGGACGATCAGAAAGTCATCGACGGCATGAACCGGTCGGCCAAGGTCGTCTTTTCCAAAACCCTGAAGAAGTCCGAATGGAACAATACGCGGCTCATCGACGGCGATGCGGCCGAAGAAGTGGCAAGACTCAAGCGGCAGCCCGGAAAGGACATGGTGATCTACGGTAGCGGGGAGATCGTCTCAGCGTTGGCAAGCAAAGGGCTCATCGACGATTATCGGATCTTTGTCATTCCGGTCGTCCTCGGAAAAGGAAAGTCCATGTTTGCGGGACTTCAGAACAGAGTGAATTTGAAACTGATGGAAACGCGAGTCTTTCAAACGCCGGGTGTGACTTTGCTGCGGTATGTTCCTTCGGACAACAAGAATACATAGACAATCGCATCGAGAAGAATATGAAATATCTTTGCCTTGCTTACGAAGAAGAGAACGTGCTTAACTCACTCTCACGAAATGAATGGGACGCTTTGCGCCGCGAGACCCTGTCCTACGTCGAGGAATTGAAGACGCGTGGACAGCTCGTGTCCGCAGAACCGCTGCAAAGCGCGCGGACGGCGGCCACCGTTCGCGTCCGCTCCGGCAAGCTCGCCGTTACCGAC
>MHAK01000123.1:0-644 GCA_001802945.1 Ignavibacteria bacterium RIFCSPLOWO2_12_FULL_56_21
GACATTGCACTCGAGAACGGCTTGGTGGACGTGAAGGTGTGCGCAATCGATGAGGTGTGGTCCGGCTTAAAGCTTGTTGTGAGGCTGAAGGATCGAAAATGAGGCTGTGAACGTAGGGTTATACATTTGGAGACCGGCCGAATTTTCCCCATCACTTTCATTGAGCACGGTATGAGGAGCTTCCTCGTTGCCGGGCGCGAGACCGCTAACTCTGAAAATGCCAAGGGACAAATGCCAATCACAAATAAACGCCAAAGGTCAATTGCCAAATCACAAACAAGCACCAGTGGCTTGCAATGTGACTCAGCGTTCAATGAACCAAACAAGCAGGTCCGTTGAAGGCACACACACTCTCTCCGTCACCGCTTCTTGAGGAGCTTTACACCAGCTTGGCGCGAGATCGTGATCTTCATCAGAAACGATCTACAAAAACCTTTAATACCGTCACACGTATTCTGCTCATTGGTACCTGTCAAATCCCTACGTGACGGTATTTCCGGAAGGAGGTCCTGGACATACAGAGGCGGTGTTTTACGCCGGAGGTCCTGGATATACAAAAACGGCCCTGCCCTACGGTACTTATGAGGATCTCCTTCTTTCACCTTTCGATCTCGCGCATGGTTTCCCCGCCTACAATATAATTC
>MHAK01000123.1:661-45282 GCA_001802945.1 Ignavibacteria bacterium RIFCSPLOWO2_12_FULL_56_21
ATAATTCAAAGAAGGCGGGGTCCGCGTCCCGCCAGCAGGCTTGCTACGCAAGTCTGGGCGGGACGGGACTTTCCTAAAGAAAGCGGCAAAAAAGAATACCACCGTGGAGAGAGATTCGTGTGGAGCTCTTCATCGAGCAGCCCATTCCAGATTGTGGAACCTTTGCCCCCAGATAAAACCGGCGGCAAGTTAAACCAAAACCCTTCGGGTTTGAAGGGATTCCCCTGGCACATGAAGATAATACTTCCATGAACATCATCGACGACACACAACGCAAGGCCCTGAGAACTTCAGGACTCCTCTATCTCCTCATGGCCCTCTCCGCCCCCATCGGGCTCTTGTATGTCCCCAGCACACTGATCGTTCCGGGAGATGCGGCCGCGACCGCCGAGCACATACGGGCGTCCGAATGGCTCTTCCGCATCGGCATGGGAAGCGAACTGTTCCACCAGGCCATCGCGGTATTTCTCGTCCTCGCTCTCTACCGCCTCTTCAAACCGGTGAACGAGGATCATGCAAAATTACTCGTGGTCCTGGGAGCCTTGGTCTCCGTTCCCATCATGTTCCTCAACGTGGTCAATGAGATCGCCGCTCTGCTCCTCATCGGCGGAGCCAATGTCCTGTCGGGGTTTGAACAGGCTCAGCGGGAATCGCTGGCACTCCTCTTTCTTCGTATGCATGGACAAGGGATCAACGTCGCGTCGATCTTCTGGGGACTCTGGCTGTTTCCGTTCGGCATGCTGATCATCCGGTCGGGCTTCATCCCACGAATCCTGGGATATCTGCTCTTCGCCGCAGGTTTCGGCTATCTGACCAGCGCCTCGACAACATTCCTCGCGCCGCAATACTCTGACCTTGTCGACCAGGGTGCGTTGGTTCTCGAGATGGGAGAGCTGCCGATAGTGTTTTGGATGGCATATAAAGGACTGCGACCTGGTTAAAGAAGGACACAAAGAACCACAAAGTGAAGAAGTAGGCAGTATTGATTTGCGGTGGTCTTTTCTTTCTCGTCTTCGTGGCCCTTTCTTATTCCCCTTGGTGGCTCTTTGTGTCCCGCTTTTTCATAGCCTCTTCCCCTCCTCCAACCCTACACCATTCACCGGTATCCTATTGAAACACCGCGAATGGATGCGGTAACAAGGAGGATCAAAGATGAAAAACGTTTTCGTCACACTGCTTTCGCTTGGATTTCTTTTTGCCGTCAGCGAAGCTCTCGCTCATCCCGGCTCCGGCATCGTTGTAGATCGGTTGGGCAACGTCTATTTCGTCGATACAGGATCGGGCATTTGGAAGATCGACCGGAACGGCACCCTCACAAAACTCTCGGCCCCCGCGTATCACTGGATGGCTTTTGACATCGATAAGAGACTTGCCGCCGTGCGATTGCCCTACTTCTCACGCGGCGATGCAACCGTAGCGCGCGATCCCGGCGATCCGCGGATTCTCGTCTCGAGTGATTTTCCCCTTACCGTCGGCCGCGACGGTGCTTTATACTATCCGTGGAGCCGTTCCGGTGGAGAGCTGCAGATCTTCCGCCTTGCACCCACAGGGTCAACAACGGCCTTCAAAACCTTGCCCGTCCAGACGGAAAGCGGACAACTGCTCTGGCTGAATGGCATCGTGGCCGCACTTGATGGATCGATCTACTATTCGGAACATAGGGCGATCAGAAGGATCACGGCGAAGGGAGAAATTATCACCGTTGCCGGCGACCCTCGATTGTCCGGATGCGATTCGGTGCCGGAGGTCGGGCCCGAGCAAGGACCGTACTATCGCGGCCTGGATGTGGATTCGTCTGGCAATGTTTTCGTCGCAACCACAGGTTGCAAGGCGGTCGTCAAGATCTCATCAAACGGAACGATTACGACCATTCTGAAAACATCAAGCCCATGGTCCCCCACGGCCGTTGCAGTATCGGGGAGCGATCTCTACGTGCTCGAGTACCTTCACACCCCCGGCGACAACAGGCGGGAATGGCTTCCGAGGGTGAGGAGAGTCGCTGCCGACGGTACTGTTGTTACGATCGCAGCAATAAAGCGATAACAACAGATTCGACCACAGATCATTCCACAAAAACACTTTTGCGCCTTTTGTGCCTTTTTGTGGCTACTATTCTTGAAATGGGTTCTTTCTCCTACCTTGTACGCATCCTGGTTCTCGCCGCAGTAGCATTCTCCGGCTGCAGCCCGCGATCGGATGATGGACGGATCTCTCATCCGCTCAGAATAAGCGAAGGAGGATTGATCCTTGTCAATGTGCTGGTCGCAGACAGCATCGAGTGCCGTTTCATTCTGGATACAGGGGCCGGCATTCATGTCGTCTCTCATGCGCTTTTGAATCGGATCTCTTCTGCTCCCGAGGGACGATTCACCGGTTTTCGCCACACGGGCGAGCGCATCGACCTGGATATCCATCGGATCGCATCCTTGACTATCGCCGGCGTCCGTCAAGACAACCCCATTGTGGCAGTCTGGTCGGTCCTCGACTCCTTCAAGATCGACGGCATCCTCTCTCTGAAATTCTTTGAGGAACATCCATTCACCCTCGACCTCAAGGACAGCATTCTCTTCTTCGAAACATCGGCTACGCTCTCCGCGAAAGCTGAGCAGGGCCGATCTGTCCCGATAAGGGTTCACAGCGACAGAGGGAGATCACTGGATGTCTTTGCTGACTTCCGGGTCTCCGATTCGTTGAAGCTGGAATGCATTCTGGATACCGGTTCGCCGGGAACGGTCGTCGATGCACGATATATCGGCGCACTTGGCATCGATACGACTTCAGCCGCGGTCCGACAAAGGATACGCAAAAGCATCTTGGGAACTCCGGAAGCGGAATATGTAACTGCGGTCTCAGCTATCGCACTCTGGGATGTGCCTCAGACTTCTGTGAAACAACCGCGAATCGTGTTCAAACACGGCCTCATTTACGATGGATTGGTCGGCACGGACTTCATGCTGGGCCGAAAGATCACGTTTGACATCTCCGGCCGGCGATTGCACGTAAATGTGGACGTGGAATAATCGAAGGATTCGTTTCATGAGCATCGCTGATTTCGGTGTCACTCACCGGCTGCGCTTCGTCGCTGGATTTCTTTCGGCTCTGGCCCTGTCTGCCTGCGATGATGCTCAGCTAAATTCCAATGGGGGGCCTGTGTTGAGGGCGCACGTGCACACGACGTTTCCGATCCATTCTGCAGAAACGAGACAGGTCGCCTTCAGTCCGGACGCCGAGGCCTTTGGCAGCAGCAGCGTCGATGGCACGGTGAAAATCTGCAGGGTCTCCGATGGACAGTTCTTGCGAACGTTCCTCCATCCGCAGGGTGTCACCTCGATCTCCTTCAGCCCCGATGGCCGACTGCTCGTCAGCGGGAGCTACGACCGCATCGTCAGGGTCTGGAGCGTCCGTGAGGGCTCGTTGTTGCAGGAGTTCAGCGGACATGCAGGCACTGTCTGGTCGGTCGCATTCAGTCCAGATGGACAGACCATTGCGAGCAGCGGCGAGGACAAAACCGCCAAGCTCTGGCGGCAAAGCGATGGTCACCTGCTGCACACCTTACCTGGACATGCTTTGAACGTTTGGTGCGTGAAATTCAGTCCGGACGGGGAGTTACTTGGCAGCGGAAGTTTCGACAAGACCGTAAAGCTCTGGCGCGTCAAGACTGGAGACCTTCTGCAAACACTTACCGGCCATACGGAAGCCGTCGTCCACGTCGCCTTCAGTCCCAATGGCCGATTGCTGGCCAGCGGCGGTGACGATTCGTCGATCAGGCTCTGGAGCGTTCCGGATGGGAAGCTGATCAGCACGTTCATCGGCGGGACAGATCATGTGTACTCGGTTGCTTTCAGTCCCGACGGTCGATGGCTGGCAAGCGGAGGGCGCGGACAGGGTGCGATCGCCACTTTATGGAAACAGATCGTCGGCCCTCGGCTCAGTGCCAGAGGTAACACCGTCCGGCTCTGGCGGGTAAGCGATAGGACGCTTCAGCAGGTACTGTCAGAGCATGAGGACGATGTGTGGTCGGTGGCCTTCAGCCCGGATGGACAGTGGCTGGTTAGTGGCAGCGAGGATAAAACGGTAAAGTTGTGGCGACTGGAAACCAATCGTGCCGATATAGTGAAGTGAAATTCGCCCTGGTGCGTTCCCTCTGTGCTTGATGTGCTGTCAAATGAATGCTGAAACCGTCATCAACAGAAATGCTAAACGATTGTTCGGATGGATCGGACTGATCTGCTTGTTGCTGATCATTCCGGTCAAGGCGCTACGGTTTGCCGACGATAGTACTTCGAACACATTCCTGGTAGGAATCGCGCCGAGCTTTTTGGGGCCTGCAGGACTTTTCTTTCTCATCTTGTCCGGTTCGGGGAGGTTGTCGCGCCTTCCACTGCTTCAAGTGGCAGGTTTGGCGGCTGTCGTTGCTTTGGGCCTGGAGTTCGCTCAGCTTCTCCCCCATCCAGGGATTTTGGTAAATGTGCGTTACACGTTCGATTGGCTTGATATTCTTGCCAGTCTGCTGAGCATTTCTGTCGGTTATCTCATCGCTTCCACTATGACGAGAAAGAAGATCTCGTAGACCAGCATCTCGCGGTTTGCGTACGCTGCGGTACGATCCGGAATGACGGGGATTCACCTCACGTCTCACATCTTACGTCTCGCATCTCATGTCTTCCATTTCCAATTCGCGTTTATTCGCGTACATTCGCGTTTGCATCCGCAAGACAGCCCTTGGAGCGACCGAAGCCCTGAAAAGGAAAAAATATATAAGGTCACGAAAATAAAGGCGTCGGTCATCCCCTGTAAATCCGGGTAAGACAGACGTATTCTGCCCGCCATGCCCACCGACTTCTCCAACGTCTACGACGACACTACCCGCGCAGCGGCCTACGACCGTCTCGAGTTTCCGGGAACCTACTACCTGGCCTACCGCGATCTCCCGGCCATCATCGCTGAGCACGTGAAAGGCAAGCGGGCTGTCGACTTCGGGTGCGGAACGGGTCGCTCAACCCGGTTCCTGAGAAATCTCGGTTTCGACGTCGTCGGGGTCGATAATGCCGAGCCGATGGTCGAGTTGGCGCTCAAACGGGATCCGCAAGGCGACTACCGCTGCTTTCCCGACGGCAATCTCGATCCCCTCGGGGCCAACACCTATGACCTCGTCCTCTCCGTCTTCACGTTCGACAACATTCCCACCATGGAAAAGAAAGTCAGACTCTTTGCCGCGCTTGGACGCCTTCTCGCACCCAGTGGACGCATCGTGAATCTGGTTTCGTCGCCGGAGATCTATGTCAACGAGTGGGCATCCTTCTCCACAAAAGATTTCCCGGAGAACCGTACTGCAAAGAGTGGTGAGAAGGTCCGGATCATCATGCTCGACGTCGAGGACCGTCGTCCGGTGGAAGACATCGTCTGGTCGGATGAGGACTACGGGAAAGTCTACACGCTTTCAGGCCTGACACCCATGAAGGCTTATAAGCCGCTGGGGAATGAACAAGAGCCGTATACCTGGGTAAATGAAACGAGAATAGCCCCGTGGACGGTGTATGTGTTGAAGAGAAAGATGAAGCAGTGAGCTACGAATGACGAACAAACGAAGTACGAACAGTGAAGTTCATTCGTTGAGTCTTCGAAAGTAGAGCCTCTTGGCACTTCCCCATTCGTCGTTCGTCAATCTTGACCCGAGTGAAGTCGTGGGTCGTTGTTCGTCCTTCATTCTTTCCTGTATGCCAGTATGAGAACCCTCCCCTTCTTCTTCTCCCTCAGCGCCTGTTCCTGGATGCCCCACTGGGCCTGCCACTATTATCGCCTTGAAACCGGAAGTTCGTTTGTCGTTGGAAGTTGGAGTTTCTCTCCATTCGACAGCTATGTGAGCATGGCGGTCTATTCGACCCTGATCCTTCTGAATCTGGTCTCCGTTGTTACTGTAAAACCGAGGATAACCGCCGCAGCATTTTCGGGTGTACTCCATGTCGGCATCGGAGTGCTACATGTCTATCGATTGTGGAGTCCGTTTCGCTTCGAAGTGTTCGGTTATGCCTGGTCGTGGAACGCCTCGCTCAGGGAGGTCGCCATTGTGCTGCCGTTCGGTCTTCTCTGTCTGTACATCGCCTGGAGACTATACATCGCTCCCGCAAGTGCCGACCGCTGACTGCATCTGTTAGACCGAATGCCGTAGGACTGTTGCGCACTTCCACATTCGTCGCTCGTCAATCTTGACCCGAGCGAGGGGCGTTGTTCGTACTTCACTCTTTCATCCCTGCTGTTGCTTTCAGTCAACAGCAGAGCATAGGGCCAAGACCTGAATCGCAATCCACACGTAATGCACTCATAACAGAACAGGCCGCTCCTACGGAGCTGGAAAATCATTGGCCATTGAAGGGCTACAAATAGGTCGTCCCTACGGGACTGGGGCTTCGGAAGACCTACATACAGATGCCAAAGAAGACTTACTTGGTTTTTGCTGAATTACCCTTATTCAGCCCATTTCATTGCGAGGGATTGCGAAGCAACACCGAAGCCTGCCTGCCATTCCAACGCTCACTGGGGCAGGCGGGCTTCGTCGTTCCGTTCGCCGGAGGCGAATGTCACTCCTCGCAATGACAGGTGCTTGGATAGGGCCCCCTTCCCGGCAAACCTCTTTCTCCGCACTCAGTACTCAGCACTTTAGCCCTGAGTTTACCGAAGGGTCGAGGGGCTGAGCACCGGCCGTCTTCTCCGCCTCCCGCATTACTCATCCCGCATCCCTCATCCCTCATTACTGATCCCGCATCACGAATTCCGATTCCACCATTCCATAATTCCATTATTCCCTGTTTCTTGTTCGATATTCACTCTTTTGATTGCTATCTTCACCCCCCCATGAATCCCTCTCCTCCTTCTCATCCTCTCAAGTCAGACCTCATCCTCCTTGTCGGCCCCGGAGTTATCTGGGGCGCTTCGTTTCTGTTCATCGCAGAAGGCCTCGAAGCGATGGGCCCCAATGCGATCACGTTCTTCCGCATCTCCGTCGGGTTCCTGACGCTCGCGGCGTTTCCTCAGGCGCGTCGTTCGGTCGATCCGAAGCTCTTTTCGAAGATCCTGTTGCTCAGCATCGTCTGGCTCGCCTTCCCGCTCAGCATGTTTCCCTACGCCGAACGGCATGTCTCTTCGGCGTTGACGGGAATGTTGAACGGTGCGAATCCGCTGTTCGTAGCGGCGATCGCCTTCCTTATGACGAAAGAAAAGCCGTCGAGGGGAGTTGCCATCGGACTCGCTGTCGGATTCCTGGGAGCCATCATCATGGCTTTACCGACGGTCAACGAAGGGAAAAACAGCGTCTTCGGCGTTGTCCTGATCCTGTGCGCACTCGCATCGTACGGAGTGGCTCTGAATGTGGCCGGACCTATCCAGCAGAAGTATGGCGTTGTTCCACTCATTTGGCGGGCACAGGGACTCGCGATTCTCTTTACGGCGCCGCTGGGGGTGCCGGAACTTCTCGAGGCGCAATGGTCGCTCTGGCCGCTGCTTTCGCTGCTTGCGCTGGGTGCTTTCGGGACGGGAATCGCCTATGCCATGCTCGCGGTCGCGGCGGGACGTGTGGGACCGACGAAAGCTTCCGCGACGACGTTCCTCATTCCGCCCGTATCGCTGGCTCTTGGATTACTGATACGAAATGAGAGCGTCGCTATTCTGTCAATCGTGGGCGGTGCGATATGCCTTGTTGGCGCGTGGCTGATACGGAGAGCGAGGATGAAGCCGGTTGCGGAGAGCGGGAAGTAGGTGATGGGTGATGGGGCGGAGGCACTTCTACCAAAACTTTCCAAACCGTCCAAACAATCCAAACAATCCAAACGGAGAGGCTAGAGAACAATCCAGTTTGGCCCGTTTGGCATGTTTGGCATGTTTGTCCCGTTTGGCACGATTGCCCCTCTAGCTTTGCTGTTTCTTCAGCTCTTCCAGCTCCGCAATCCGCTGCTCAAACCTCTCTCGTTCCGCCGGCTTATTCCGCGAGAGCGTCCTATAGGCCTTAATGGCATCGTCATACCATCCTTGTTTCGCATAGATCTCCGCCAGCGTCGGCGTCACAAAGCCCGTACTTGCCAGCGTGTCGTCGCTCGCTGACGACGATTGCGTCTTGGCGGAAAAGTCGATGACCGGAGTGATCTTCTTTGCCGACTTCAACTTCTGTGCAATATCCTCTATGCTTCCGCTCCCCGATACTGGTTCGGGCCCCGTGAAGGCCGGCCCGGAGAATCCACTGTCGGCGGGAGGCGTCTCCTCGGGTGCCGGGGTGCTTCCAAATTCTTCAGCCGGCGCGGGCTCGGAGGCGGGTGCTTCGGGAAGACCGCTGAAGTCCGGACCTGCAAAACTCGATGCGTCTTCCGGCGCTGCGGGCGCCGGTTCCGGTTCCTGGGTTTGGGTTGCGCCGAAATCCGACGATGCGAACGGATCGGACGCGGGCGCTTCCATCGCCGGTTCTTCGGTCTGAACTCCGCCGAAGTCCGACGTGGCAAACGGTTCCGCCGACGGCTGTTCTGCGGGCGGCGCTTCCGACTGGGCTGTCTCAAATCCGCCAAATCCCGACGACGCAAAGGGGTCAACTGCTTCTGCGGCTGGCGGCTCCGCTGCTTGCGGCTCCGAGGTCATCAGCTCGCCGGCCTGCGATGCTGAAACCTCGCCGCTGCCGTTCGTGCCGGCAAAGAACTCCTCCATCGACATCGTTCCGGACGGGCCAAGCGACGCTCTCATGCGCTCCGCAAATCTTTCGAAGGTCTCTTCCCCGCTACCCAGTCCGCCCGATGGCATTCCACTTTCTGCGGCGGCGGACGGCACGCCAAATCCCTCGCCCCCCTGGCCAAAGGCTGCGAACGCTTCCGGATTTGGCTGCAGCGACTGCTCGGGCTCCGCGGTCATCGTGCCTGCGTCGGGAGCTACACTCGGAAGTCCAAAGACATTGTCAGTGGGCGGGGCTTCCGGAGTTGTGCCGGTGTCGACGGCGGCTTCGGGCGTTGAACCGCCGGTGATCGCGCCAAAAAAATCGCCTGACGCCTGCGGTGCCTCTGGCTGCGCCTGTTGTTCGACCTTCGCTTCCTGGACGGGAGCCGCACGCTCCTCTTCCGGAGGGGCGACCAGCACCTGGTCGTCAGAAATGGGAACGGACTGGAGCAGGCTGCGAACGGAAGGGTTGGAGGGAAGCCAGTCGCGGACGACTTCGAATTCGCGGCGTGCCTCGCTGTACATCTTCAGGGCGATGAGGGTCCGCCCCTTGATGAGATGTCCGGTAGAGTAGAAGGGAAAGTTTGCAATGCCTGCGTCGCACACGCGGAGCGCGTCCTTCGGACGGCCCGCCGCCAGGTACGCATCGGCGAGTTGCGCGAACATGGGCGACTTGGCGTGCGGGCCCACCTGGCGCTCCAGCTGGGCGATGAGCTGCTGGGACTGGTTCATGCGGAGATCAGTGAAGAGCTAAGAGAAGAAGATTAACGCCAAGAGTGCCAAGCGCGCCAAGAAAGATTCCATACAATCCTTGGCGGTCTTGGCGTTCTTCTTTTCCAACCTGCATCTATCCGTGCTTCAGTTTCCTCGAGCCATACGCGTGCTTTATGGACAGCCACGACACGAACGAGAAGCCCAGGAAGTAGAGCATCTGGAACGGGACCGCGGCGAACTCCTGGTAGTATAATGAGGAAACCACTCCAAAGAAGCAATACACGGCCAGGAGAACCTCGACATACACGACCCAGTCCATCTTCTTCTTCACATACTTCTTCTCGCTCCACGAGCCGTCCTTGTCGGTGATATTGTATTTAGGCGTCCGTACGAACTCGCTCTTTTTCTTGAAGAGTGCCTCAAAAACCGCCCGCGAATTGTTCACCGCAAACCCCATGCTTCCCGCCATGAACAGGGGAAACAGCAGAATTCGGCGACGCCAGTCGGTATACACCTCTTTCTGCGAGTACATGTAGAACAGGAACGAACCGATGAACGCAAGGACGAACACGGACATGAGCGCAAAGTAGGCCTCATGACCCCCCTGGTTCTTGATGAAGATCAGGGGAACGTTGAGCACTCCCGCGAGAATGATGAACGGGAACACGATGTTGTTCGTGAGGTGGAACGTGGAGTGGATCTTGACCCGCACCGGCATGTCGGCCTTCCAGACTTCCGGAAGGATCTTCCGCGCGGTCTCGATCGCTCCTTTTGTCCATCGGAATTGCTGCGACTTCAGTGCGTTGACCTCCGCCGGAAGCTCCGCGGGAGACGTGACGTCGTTCAAATAGACAAACCGCCATCCTTTCAGCTGTGCACGGTACGACAGGTCGAGGTCTTCGGTAAGCGTGTCCGAATGCCAGTTCCCCGCGTCCAGGATCGCATCCTTTCTCCAGATCCCGCCGGTACCGTTAAAGTTGATGAAGAATCCCGCCCTGTTCCGGATGTTCTGTTCCATCACAAAATGTCCGTCGAGCGCGAGTGCTTGCGTTCGCGTGAGGAGCGAATATTCGCCGTTGAGATGTTCCCAACGCGTTTGTACCAGCCCCACGTTCGCGTCGGCGAAATGCGGTATCGTCTTCTCCAGGAAATCCGGGTTGGGCACAAAGTCGGCGTCGAAGATGGCCAAGAATTCGCCGCGCGCATGTGCAAGACCTTCCTTCAAGGCGCCCGCCTTGTAGCCCGACCTGTTCGTCCGGCGAACGTGCTTAATGTCGTACCCAAGCGTCTTGAATTCCTCGACGGTCCGGTGGACAACGTCCACGGTCTCGTCCGTCGAATCGTCCAGTACTTGGATCTCCAACTTCTCTTTCGGATAGTCGAGCGCACAAACAGCCTCGATGAGCCGTCCGACAACGTAGAATTCGTTGTAGACTGGCAGTTGCACGGTCACGACCGGCGTGTCGGTGAGCGGCGGCTGGAACAGCACGTCGCGCCGTTGCTGCCGCAGGTAGTGATAGACCATTACAAACCCGTGGGCTCCGAACGTGAACAGAATGAGAAGGGAAATGAAATACAGGTACAGCACGAAATCGGTGAAGAGATCGTTTTCCAGGAATTCCTGGCGAAGCAACATGAGGTAGGCTATGGTCATGATAAATGTGTTACCATCCAGCGACGGTGTCGTTCAATATGTCTTCTGTAAGCTTGCGTACGGCGTCGCGAAGACCTTCCTGTCGCTGAGAAAGGCCCCCGCCGGAGGGGTAGTCGCCATAGTTTGAAAACTCTTTTTCCCACACTTTTTTTCGAAGCTTCAGGTCGTTGAAGGTCATCAGGACCCGGACTGTGATGCGTCGCTGTGAAACGTTTTCCCCGCCTTCCAAAACATTGGGAGCGTCCCGCACATCGACAATGGAACCCTCGAGCACGGCGTCGGCTGAACTCCGGTCCGCCAGTTCGAGCGTGGCATCCGTCAAGAACCGCTGCGTGAGCTCTCGCGTAAAATCATCGCGAAGCGACGGATCGCCGTATCCACTCGCGTCGTTGATTACCGGAATCGCGACGGTCTTGAGGTGCGGCGGGACGGTGCCGCCTTTGAAGGAGTAGGAGCAACCAAGGAAGAGAAGAAAAATCCATGGGAAATTGCGGATTGTGGAATTCGAAGTGCGGATTATCGGAGGCCGCCGCACTTTGCTATTCTGCACTCCACAATCCGAAATCCGCAATCTCACCATACTATTCCGCACTCCACAATCCCAAATTCCCATATGCTATTCCTGAAGCCCATACTCTTTGATCTTCCTATACAGCGTCCGCTCGCTAATATTCAGGTCCCGCGCTGCGAGACGCCGGTTGCCGCTGTGCCGTTCGAGCGCCGTCAGGATCATCTTTCGTTCCATCTCGTCAAGGGAAAGATTGCCGTTGCCGTTTGACCCGTTATTTCGTGGCGCAGCTTCCGTCGCGGTCTCCGCCGTTCCCGGATGATTCAGCAGGTCTTTCAATTCGATCAGGTTGGACTTGATGTCCAGCAATGCACGATAAATGAGCTCGCGTTCCGCCTGTTCGACGCTCTTGTTCGTCACCACCGGAAGATTGCGTTCCGTTACCACCGTCGTTCGTCCTTTCAGGTACTTCTGCACAGTTCCCGCGTCCAGCCTTTTGCCATTCTCCAGAATGAGCATGCTTTCAACGGCGTTCTTGAGTTCCCGGAGATTGCCGGGCCAATCGTAGTCCATCAACAGCGCTGTCGCGTCGTTCGTGAACCCCGCGAACCGGATGCCGTTCTTGGCGCTGACTTCCTGCACAAAGTGGTCTACCAGCGGCGGAAGGTCCTCACGCCGGTTCCGCAGCGCCGGGAGATGGATGTTGACCGACCGAAGCCGGAAGTACAGGTCCGACCGGAATCGCTTTTGCTGCACTTCGTATTCGAGCGTCCGGTTCGTTGCGGCGACGATCCTGACATTTGCCGTCCGTACCTGGCTGCTGCCGACGCGCGAGTACTCGCCGTTCTCCAACACCCGCAGCAGTTTCACCTGCGTGGCGGCCGGCATCTCGCCAATCTCGTCCAGGAACACTGTTCCGCCGTCGGCTACCTCAAAGTAGCCCTTGCGCTGTTCAACGGCGCTGGTGAACGACCCTCGCTCGTGTCCGAAGAGCTCGCTTTCAATCAGGCCCTCCGGTATGGCGCCGCAATTCACCGTGACCATCGGCCTTTCCGAGCGGCGGCTGGCGGCATGGATCGCCCGAGCGACCACTTCCTTCCCGGTACCGCTTTCACCCGTGACTAAAATGGTGATGTCTGTCGGCGCGACCTGACGGATCGTATCGACGATCTCCAGGATCTCCGGCGAACGCCCGATAATGCCGTTCCGCCGTTGGAATTCCGCCCGGTCCATCCTCTCCCTATCTTCAACGCGAGTAGACAATTGCGTCCAATCCGAACTTCTTTTTGACTTCGCCGGCAAACCGCCGGGCTTCATCGATGTTCTGAAATTCTCCAACCCAGACCTTGTGCAACTTCTTCCCATCCCGGGTCATCGTGAAGATATTCGAAGAATAGCCCTCTTTTTCGAACCGTTTCTTGAGCTCTTCGGCGTTTGCCATGGTCGAAAACGCCCCAACTTGAATGGTGTAGACGGTCGGATATTTCTCCACCGGGCCTTTGGGCGCGAGCACGGCTGGCTGCTGCACCGGCTCAGCCGGAGCCTGTTCAGCCTGCGGGGGCTGCTGCTGCGTCGTTTGCGGCTTCGCCGGAGCGGGCGGTGCTTCCTCCTCGGATGCGTAGGCGGAGAATGGATACTCCAGTTTGAGCTGCGCCATCTTCTGTTCCGCCGTCTTGAAGAGCCCCACCGACGTGTAGTATTGGTAGAGCCTGTAGAGCGCATCGTCCGCCCATTCGCTCTTCGGGAAGTTGTCGACCACGCTCTGGTAGATCTTTGCCGCTTCCGTTCCGTCCGTCGTCAGAACCCCCTGGAGATACATCACTCCCGGGTTGTTCTGGTAGGTCGTCATCAGCTGCGACAATTCGGCTTTCACAGCTTCCCCTTGTCCACGCTCCACCATTTCCAGCCGGCGCCGTATATCCGGCTCACCCGTCGACGACTGGGCATACAAGCCCGTCATTCCGAGCAGTATCAGGATAGCAATTCGTGAGCTCATGTCGATCCCTCCTTGCCGTCGCTTAGTTCGTGGAAATCGATCGCCCGAACAACGTCGCCGCATTGGCCCGCTCGATGATGTAGCGCGCATACTCGCCCGCACGTACGCCGTTCTTCGGGAACACAACAGTCTTGTTCGTGTCCGTCCGCCCGCAGAATTCGTGCATCGACTTCTTGCTCTCCCCTTCCACCAAAACTTCCACGGTTCGCCCGATCTCTGTTTGGTTCTTCCGGAAAGAGATCTGCCGCTGTGTGTCGATGATCTCGTTCAGGCGCCGAAGCTTGACCTCGTCAGGAACGCTGTCTCCCATCGACCACGCCTTCGTGTTCTCACGGGGAGAATATTTGAACGTGAACGCGCCGTCGAATTCGACCCCCCGGAGTAGGTCGACCGTCATCTTGTGTTCTTCCTCCGTTTCGGTGGGGAATCCGGAGATGATGTCGGTGGAAAGGCTGACGCCGGGAATCGTACGCTTGATCTTCTCCACCAACCTCAGATAGTGATCGGCTGTGTAAGTGCGATTCATCAATTCAAGGACGCGGTCGGAACCCGACTGGACTGGTAGATGAACGTAGTTGCAGATGTTCGGTTGTCCGGCGATGGTGGCGATGAGCTTGTCCGACATGTCCTGGGGATGCGATGTCGTAAAACGCACACGGACCGTCCTGTCGACGGCAGCTACCGCCGCCAGAAGGTCCGCAAAGTCTTTTCCATCATCCCGGTACGAATTCACATTTTGGCCGAGGAGCGTCACTTCCTTGAACCCGCGGGCGACGAGGTCCTCAACTTCACGAACAACGCCGGTAAGCGAGCGGCTCCGTTCGCGTCCGCGCGTGAACGGCACGACGCAGAACGTGCAAAACTTGTCGCATCCCCGCATCACCGAAACCCAGGCGCTGACGCCATCGGTCCGGAGCGGAATGATGTCGTCATAATTTTCCACGCGCGACAACCGGACCGCGATCCCTTTCTCCCCCGTCAAAGCTCCTTCAACAAGATCGGGCAGCTTTCGATATTCGTCGGGACCGACGACCAGGTCGACAAACGACTCCGTCTCCATCAGGTCCTTCCGCAAGCGTTCGGCCATGCATCCCAGAACGCCGACGACAACGCCTGGATTGCCCTTCTTGAGATGTTTGAAATCACCCAGTCGGCCATAGACCCGGGCTTCGGCATTCTCGCGGATAGCGCAGGTATTGACAAGGATGACATCCGCATCGGCAGGCGTCGCCACGTTTCTGAATCCGGCACCGTGCATGATACTCTGCACGACCTCGGAGTCAGCAACGTTCATCTGACAACCGTATGTTTCGACGTAGACCTTTTTCTGTTCCATTTTGAGCGTCTGGTTAACAACAATAGTGAAAAATTGTCATACTGACAATCTGCTTCCTCCGTCATTAAGTTCTTTTAATATAACGGCTTCTGGGAGATTCGACCGGATTCATCAGCCCCTTCCTTTGACAAAACGACAGATGGGGTGGAAGGTTGGGAGACTTGAAGATATATTGGGGATGGTGCTTCTGCAGACATTCGTCATTCGTCAACCGTCATTCGTCAATTGATATTCTACCTCTCCTACGACCATGAACTCTCTCCTTGATCAGATCACCTCCCGAGCCAAGTCACTACACAAGCACATAGTTCTTCCCGACGCAACGGACGAACGGGCCATCAAGGCTGCCCGCATCCTCACTGACAAGGGCATCGCAGCCATATCGCTCATCGGGTCCGACAACGAGATCCGGAAGAAAGCGCAGGTCATCGGCATCGGACTCGAGAAGGTTCGCGTTATCGATCCGTCAACTTCAGACAAGCGGAGCGACTTCGCAAACATCTTTTTCAATCTGCGGAAAGCAAAGGGAATGACGATTGACGAGGCGCACACGGTCATGCAGCGTCCGCTCTTCTATGGAGCCATGATGGTGCGTGAGGGACTCGCCGACGGCAGCGTTGCGGGCTCCATTTCAACGACCGGCGACGTGCTGCGCGCCGGCATTCAGGCAATCGGCGTCGCCGACGGCATCAGCACCGTCTCCTCATTCTTTCTCATGGTCTTCCCCTACATCACATACACGTTCGCCGATTGCGCCGTCGTTCCGGACCCGACCGCCGAGCAGTTGGCCGACATCGCCATCGCGTCCGCCGACAATCACAGAAAGCTCACCGGGGAAGCGCCACGCGTGGCCATGTTGTCGTTCTCGACGAAAGGAAGCGCCGAGCACGCTCGCGTGGAAAAAGTACAGAAGGCCACCGCGTTCGTTCGCTCAAAGCGTCCCGACTTGTCCGTCGACGGCGAACTCCAGCTCGACGCGGCAATCGTGCCTTCGGTCGGCGACCGAAAAGCTCCCGGAAGCTCCGTTGCCGGCCGGGCCAACGTGCTCGTGTTTCCCGACCTCGACGCCGGCAACATCGGTTACAAACTGGCGCAGCGCATGGGGGGCGCCGAAGCGATCGGTCCCGTGGTTCAGGGCCTGAAGAAGCCCGCCTTCGACCTCTCGCGCGGATGCAGTGTGGAAGATATTGTGAACGTCGTCGCGATTAATGCAGTGGTTGGGGCAGTGTAGAGCAGAACGAAAAACTCCAAACATTCCAAACTGCCCAGACCTGCCAAACCAACGGCATAAGCCGTATTGACTCTTAGCATTTGTGTTTGGTTCGTGTGGAGGTTTGGACTGTTTGGACCGTTTTCTCTCTTGAAACTACCGCTCTATGCCGCAACTTTCCCGATACTCCTTCCTCGATCTCTACCGCGGTATCGTCGTTGTCCTCATGCTCGAGGGGCATTTGGTGCGCGAGGTCCTGGGAGCGGGGTGGCATGACACGCCGGGATTCCGCTTCCATGAAATGATCCACGGGCTCACAGCTCCGGGATTTCTTTTCGGCGCCGGGTTCACATTTGCCATTGCATCGCAAAAAAAGGGGGACCTGCTCCGGGGGCTAAATCGGCACGTTGTCCGGCGTCTCTGGCGCGGGATCATGCTCATCCTTATCGGCTACGCCCTCCACATACCTTATCTTTCCCTCACCAAAACACTCTCTCACGCCACACTCCTGCAATGGCGGGAGTTTCTCCAGTTTGATGTTCTTCAGGTAATCGGCCTGGGACTTTTCACGCTTCGCATTCTGTATCTTATCATTCGCGAAGAACGGTGGTTTCTTTCAATTATTGCCGCCACGGCGTTCGCGGTCGTGTTTGTGACTCCGATGGCTTGGGAGGTCTCCGCCAGGGGAGATACTCCGCTGTGGCTGGCAACGGCGATCAGCGGAGCATTCGGATCTCCATTTCCCGTCTTCCCGTCCATCGCATTTCTTTTTGCGGGAGTTGTTGCGTCCTGGGGATTTCTTTCAGCTGCAAGGGCGGAGCAGGAGAGAGCGTATATGTTACGATTGATGACTGGAGGCGTCTTCATGCTTGGCGGAGGGGCGCTGTTAGACGTGGTCCCGTTCAATCTCCCGGGACATATGGACTTCTGGTCGACCTCCCCCGGCTTCTTTTGGATCAGGTTGGGCGTGTTGTTCGTCGCACTCGGCGCGTTGTGGTTTCTCGAAAACTCGGTCTTGGAAACATCTCACGCACGTGTCTGGATGCCGTCATGGTTGACGACGATGGGCATGGAATCGTTCTTCGTCTACATCCTCCATCTCTTGATGTTGTACGGATGGGTGACGAATCCCGACGAGAACATCGGCGGCTGGTTGGGACACGACCTGGGTCCGTTGCAGGCGGGGCTCTGGTCGCTGCCATTCATCGGCATCCTCGCGATCGCAGCCCGATGGTGGCAGCATGTCAAACGCCGGCATGCGCCGATCGTGAGAATGGGTTACTGGTGGATGGGACTTACGGTGGCGGGGGAGTTTCTCAGGAGAGCTTGGTGAGGCGGGAAGCGCATAGCGCAAGGTGCATAGCGCATAGCGGCAAGCGGTCAGCGGCAAGCGGTCTGCACTCTGCGCCGTACGCTTGTCAGTTGTTCGTTGTCGATTGTCAGTTTGCCCGTGTTACCTGGCGAGTACCATCCTCGTTACCTTCACCTCTCCCCCCATCGACAATCTGGCGAAGTACGTGCCTGATGCAAGCGTAGCTCCGTTGTGCTGCGCGACCCAGTTTGCGCTAAACGTTCCAGGAGCAACTTCAGCGTCGGCGAGCACGCTCACTTCGCGGCCGGTGATATCATATATTGCGAGCCGAACATGTCCGGGTTTGCGCACAGTGTAGCGAAGCTGCGTGGAAGGATTGAATGGATTTGGGAAGTTCTGTTCCAGCGTAATGGATGGAGTCGAATCATCTCGAAGCCACGTTCCTTCCGTGCTGACGTCGAGTCCTTGTGCATCGGGGCTTCCCAAAACTACGTCTGCGAGTCCAACAAAACCGCTACCCGAGAACGGAATGACCGCAACTTCGCCGGTGCCGGACGGCAGTTGATGATCTGTTGAGCTGATGATCACGACGCTCATCGTCGTGTCGTTGATCATGTGTCCCGCGACGATCCAGCCTAACGTCCTCCTCCCCTGCGTGATGTTCCCAAGCGAAACCGAAGAAGAAACGCTCACCCGCATCTGAAGTCCCCCAACGACATCCTCGTTGGAAAGTACCAACCTCAGTTCATTCCCTGATTGCTGAACGGTGAGCTTGTTCCCGCCGACCGTCGTTCCGACAAGTAAGAGACTCGCTATTAGCATCCATCCCAATCGCACTGTGAACCTCCGGCTTTCTGGTTGCCAGAGATTCTACCAGAGTGGTACCATAGACGGCGACTGAGGGCAAAAAATTAGGATGCTATAAGTCGTTATATGTCAATGAATTGGCGGTGTTTAAATTTGCATACAATATCTATCTGTAATGCAAGAATTGTAAAATCTACAATGGGACGTAGGGGTATCTCATTGGAAAGTCTTATTGCTCCGTACATCCACTTCTTCAATAGAAGGATGAATCTGGCTCAAAAAAAATCGGTCCAACCTCTTGACAAATGCTCGTGCCGACTGTATATTCGCGGAGCGCCAGCGCGTAAAATGTTTCGCGCATGTCGCATTTCATCAAGAGGGGTGCGTTGTCGCGTCGTATCGTCATCTTTTCAGCAATCCTGCTCTGTACTGTCGGCAGTATTATCGTCCTGCTCACCGCTTTCCATGCGCGTTCGATCAAAGGGAAGGTGCGCCCCGAACTTTCCTTGCGTTCGCCTGAAGGAGTGCCGTTTCAACTTGGCCTTCCCTATGGACGTCACCACGTGCTTGTGTTCTTTTCCGTGACGTGTCCGTTTTGTCGCGTGGAGCTCGAACATGTCCGGCGGCTCAGGCCAATGCTGAACGAATGTGACATTATGCTTATCTCCGTCGGTCCGACAGTCTCGGTTCGATCTTTTCTGGACTCGACACGTTTGACTTTTCCGGCCCTTTTGATGAACCCTGCAGATGCGTATATCCAGTTGGGAATTCGGAATATCCCTGCAATCCTGCTTGTCAACGAACGCGATATCATCGAACATGTGGCCGTGGGCTCGCGTTCGTTCATTGAAGATAGTCTGATGCTTGCTGATTTCTGCCGTGAGCGTGCGCCGGAGCCTTCGGCGTTGGGATCCTCGGGGGGAGGATGGGTCGCCGATGCGTTCTGGCTGCGCCCACGGTGGTTGATCCCGAAACTTGAATCTGTGGAAAGGTCACTCTCTGCTCGCTGATCTGATGATGGCGAACTGTGTCGCGGGTCCTGGCCGGCCCCCGGGCACTGCTTCATGGGACGTTGTCAGCGGAGGGCCGCGGCGGGCGGAGGGTGATTCACATCATCGCTCATCGTCTTTAGAAGGAGATTCGTTATGCGACGCAGTATCGAAACCGGAATCATGGCGCTGTGCGCCCTGCTTGTGTTGTTGCTGCCATTGACCTCTGCTGCCGCCTCGGTCGATAAAACATCGGCGAACGCAACGCTCAACGAGGCGACGTGCCTTGCGGGAGCCCAGCAGAGTTGCAGCGACCAAGCGACTTTGGCGTTCTTGAACTGTGCCGAAACGTTCGGTCTGACATGGGAGGACGTCGAGAACGGGACCACCGGGGTCTACGTTTGCGCAACCTGGGGTACGCTGGCGTACGTGTGGTGCTCTATCGTGTCAATCTTCGCCTGACCGCACCCACTCTGCACAATGGAGCCGGATCACATCTCCGGCTCCATTTCTATCCGATCTCTATAGAACAGTGCTTTCCCTCATCATGCTCCGTAACGCTTGTCGACGAAACGGTTCGAATGCGTTGCTCTGGACGCTCTCATCAGCGCTTGCTCTGTGTACAACGACAACTTCAGGTCAAGCTCAGCTTGTCGATAATCCGGTCGAACGATTTGAATTCGTCAGCTGGACGGACAAACCGGCCGACCTTATCAATACCTTCGGCTATACGTGGTTTCGAAGCGGACGACTTACCCCTCCATGGGTGGATGTTCCACAGAACGACTCGCTGATGTCGTTTACGGGCCGCGACACGGCATTCGGTTCTCAGGTTGCTCTGTTTTTCAATTTTACACGCGACGATTCCGTCCTTGTCGCATTAACGCTGATCTGCGTGCCCCCGTCAACAAAGGGGGATGTGAACGATCTGCTGGATGACTGTGAGGCGGTCATCCAGGAATCGTATGGCGAACCCCAGTCTTCGATCACCATTCCGTTCATCACAAAGACGCTGGTGTGGGAAATGCAACGGTCAACGGTCCGCCTGGTACGTACCCGGACGATGATGGACGCCCTGGCCGTCATCTACAAGCCTAATTCGCTTTCACAAGGAAGGTGAAGTGCAGAAGTGCGAGCCGGCCTCGTCACAAGCTTGACGCATGCCGTGCTCGTCTAGAGGTTTTTCCAGAAGCCATATGCCAGCATGCCCCATCCCGCCAAAAACGCCAGTCCACCGATGGGCGTAATCGCTCCGATCCATCGGATGCCCGTGAACGCAAGGATGTAGAGACTGCCGGAGAAGAGAACAATTCCCGCCACAAAACACCAGCCGGAAACCGTGAAGAGCGGCGCCCCGAAACGTTCTACGGCCCAAGCAACGACCAGCAATGCGAGCGAATGATACATTTGATATCGTACGCCGGTTTCGAACGTGTCGAGCATTGATGCCGTGAGTGTGCCCTTCAGTGAATGGGCGCCGAATGCGCCCAGAGCCACTCCGAACAATCCGCCCACGGCGCCGATGATCGCAAAGAGTTTCATCGATGGATTCCTCGACTTAGACCATGCTTAGAAGATTATCACGCAACGCACGCAACGACGGTCTTAGAGCTCAGTGTCACGAACGCAACGCATTTGAGTGTGCGATTTCAAAAAGGATTTTGAACTATTTCGTTGCGGACTTGAAACGCATGCTCTACAAAGTCGTTGCGATCGTTGCGTGTAAATCTTTTCCCAGCGCTTCTAAAGTACTTTATGCACGAGAGTCGTCGAGCTCTGCGCCGTCGGCAGAATGAGCACCTCCGCGATCTGCACGTGCGGAGGCGCGGATGCACAAAACATGACGGCGTCGGCGATATCCTCGGGTTGGAGCGGCTTGTAACCCTTGTATGTTATTTTCGCCCGCTCCGTATCCCCGCGAAATCGCACCTCGCTGAACTCTGTCTGGACGAGCCCCGGATCCACCGTGCACACGCGGATCGGCGTATCTACCAAGTCCATTCGTAATCCCTTCGTCAGCGCATCGACGGCGTGTTTCGTCGCGCAGTACACGTTTCCCTTTGGATAGACTTCATGACCGGCGATCGACCCGATGTTGACGATCGTTCCGCTCTTGCGCGCCACCATTCCTGGAACGACCACCCTGGACACGTACAGGAGTCCCTTCACGTTCGTGTCGATCATTTCCTCCCAGTCTTCAATGCTCCCCTCGTGAAGTTTGTCAAGTCCGCGGCTGAGTCCTGCATTGTTCACAAGAACGTCGATCGACTGCCATTCATCCGGCAGGCGGTTGAAAGCCAGCGTTACTGCTTTGTTGTCCCGCACGTCGAGTTCGATGATGAACGTCTCCGCTCCGTGTTTCGCTTTCAGGTCCGCGGAAAGTTCAAGCAGTCGGTTCTTCCGGCGCGCCGAGAGGATTACCCTGGCTCCGGCCGCCGCGAAGGCAGCAGCACACGCTTTGCCGATCCCGCTGGAGGCCCCGGTGATGAGCGCGATTTTGTTGTTCAATGGATTCATACGGAACGCCCCTTGAGTATCTGCCATCGTTGTACCGGTTCGTCGTCTTGTATCACAACGTATTCATCGAAGTGCGCAACTGTCAGACAGGAATGGTTTTCCAGGATCCGTACCCTCTCTCCGACGGAGAACATGCCGTCGAGCGCCATGCCGCCGTCCGTCACCACTTTCCCGTGTTCCTGCGACAGACTGCCCATGTGAATGTGGGCGAACAGGCGTTTGCGATTATAGTCCTCGTAGATCGGTCCCATATCCATGGGGTTGGGAACGTGTGCCGGGCCGAGGTCCTTCGAGAGGGCCAGAGCGCCGGCGTCGGTCAGGAAATGCCTCGCGTGGGGCCGATGGGATATGACGCTCGCGAGAACCGTCACCGCGCAATCCTCCACCCCGCAGATACCCAGCGTTGCCATCGTGTAATCGTAGAAAACGTAGTTCCCCGGCCGGGCTTCGGTGACGCCGTCGAGCCGGTCGATGACTGCCATCGCGGGCGTCGAACCGACGCTAATCCCGGGCACCCTCAGTCCTTTGGCGCGCATACGGCCGGCAAGGTCCACCATGACATCGCGCTCCTGCCGGGCGGCATCCAGGATCTCATCGGGGTTCCTGCCGGCATACGCATGGCCCGAGTGAGACAAGATCCCGTCGAATTCCAGCACGCTCGACTCATTCAGCTTGCGAATGAGCTCTTCCGCCTCGGGAGAACGGGGGTCGACGCCGGCCCGATGGTTGCCGCAATCGATCTTGAGCCAGACGTGGAGTTTCCGTTCGCTTACGCGCGCCGCCTTGTCGAGATGTCCTTTTGCTTCCAGGCTGTCGATGACCACCCGAAACGTGATCCTCGACGCCAGATCTGCCGCCTTCGTTGCATAGACCGGAGGAATCGGAAACGCCCAAGTGATGTCGTCGAATCCCGCATCGGCGAATTTCTCCGCCTCATAGAATGTCGAGACTGTTATCCCCTTCGCCCCCAACTCACGCTGGCGTTTTCCGATCTCGAGACACTTGTGCGTTTTCATGTGCGGACGCAGAGAAACGCCGAGCAAATTCGCGCGTTGTTGCATTCGCTGGAGATTACGTTCGAGAATATCCTGGTCCAACAGCAATGCGGGGGTGAGCAGCGAACCGAGAGGCATGGTCATCAATAGGTCAGAAGTTGGTGCAGTTTGTCGCCGAGACGAGTTCGACCAAGGAAGTGTTTTTCCAGATGGATATTGTACGGTACAGGAGTATCGAGGGAACCCAGCCGCATGACGGGAGCATCGAGGTCCGAAAAGCATTCTTCGGAGATGGTCGCAGCGATCTCGCCGATAAAAGAGCCCGTCTGTGTGTCCTCTGTAAGCACGAGGAGTCGGTTCGTCTTTCGCACGGAAGCGATAACTGTTTTCCGGTCCCACGGCAGCAGGGTGCGCAGGTCGATGACTTCGACGCTTCCTTCGGCCCGATCCGCGGCTTCCAGCGCCCAATGAACGCCCCAGCCATACGTCACGATCGTGGCATCCGTTCCTTCCCGCACGACGCTCGCCGAAGCAAAAGGCACATTGTAATACTTGTCGGGCACGAGACCGTCAACGCTGCGATACAGGAACTTGTGTTCAAAGAACAGCACGGGATTGGGGTCAAGGAAGCTCGTCGTCAGCAGCCCCTTTGCGTCAAAAGGCGTCGATGGATACACAACCTTGAGACCCGGGATGTGGGTGAACCATGCTTCCGTGCTCTGCGAATGAAACGGACCGGCTCCGACGCCGGCGCCGGTCGGCATGCGAACGACCACGTTCACTGATTGGCCCCATCGATAGTGCGTCTTCGCGAGATTATTGACAATCTGGTTGAAGCCGCACGCGGCGAAATCGGCAAACTGCATTTCTACCATTGAAGGACGTCCCGCGATCGACAATCCAAGCGCCGCCCCCAGGATGGCGGATTCGCACAACGGCGTGTTCCGAACCCTCTCTTTGCCGAACTTCTCAACGAATCCCTCCGTCACTTTGAAAACGCCGCCGTACTCTGCGATGTCCTGTCCCATGAGCACGAGCCGTGTATCGCGCTCCATCGCCTGTCGAAGTCCATCCTGCACCGCATTCACGAACCTCTTCTTCGATTGTCGCGAAATATCCGGTGGAACAATCTCCACGTTCAGCCGCGCATAGACATCCTCCATTTCCACGGTGATGTCGGGTTCCTTGTTCTCTTGGCCGGTCGATTTCTCCCATGCTGCATCAATGAGTTCTTTGAAGCGTGTGCGCGTCGCCTCGACCTTTTTCCCGGTCAGGATCCCGGCATCGAGGAGATATTTTTGATAGTTCTCCACCGGATCCTTTTTGCCCCATTGATCGAAGAGCTTTTGGGGAACGTACTTCGTTCCGGATGCCTCTTCGTGTCCCCGCATGCGAAACGTAAGGGCTTCCAGTAGGATAGGACGACGCGTCGTCCGTACCTTCTCTGCAAGGGAGCGAACCGTATCATACACTTCAAGAACATTGTTCCCGTCGATCTGCACGCCTTCCATGCCGTATCCGGCCGCCTTGTCGACAAAGAACTTCTGACGGAATTGTTGTGACGAGGGAGTTGAAAGCCCGTAGCCGTTGTTCTCGACGAGAAAAATGACCGGCAGGTCCCATACGGAGGCCACGTTGATCGCTTCGTGAAAATCTCCTTCGCTGGCTCCGCCGTCGCCCGAGAATACGAGCGTCACGTCGTTCGTTCTGTCGAGAACACTCGCAAGCGCCAATCCATCCGCGACGCCCAGCATGGCGCCAAGATGCGATATCATGCCGATAATGCGGTGTTCCGGGGCGCCGAAATGGAATGATCGGTCGCGCGCCTTTGTGTATCCCGCCGGTCTTCCTTCCCACTGTGCGAACAGTCGATGGAGCGGAACGTTGCGGGAAGTGAATACCCCGAGATTTCGGTGGAGCGGAAGAATGTAATCGGTTTCGCGGAGGGCCATCGCGGAACCGACGGCGATCGCTTCTTGGCCGATGCCGGAGAACCATTTGCTCAGCTTTCCCTGACGGAGAAGGATGAGCATCTTTTCTTCGATCATCCGGGGGAGAAGAATGCCTTCGAACAGCCGGAGAAGTAGTTCGATGTCGAACTTCTTTCGGTCGAATCGAATGTCGTGGGAAGGCGTGTGTGTCGTCGTCATGGGAGCAAGAAAAACCGGGGTCCAGGCCCCGGTTGGAAGGGTAAGATGTCAAAAAATAGGGTGGCGGACAAGAGGACGTGCGAATCGTGTGTCGACGGTTGATTCGGGGATATTGGATATGTAGGTTACCGTCCCACGAAAGCACATGAAGGAACTGAACATGGAAGGTTCACCGATCCGTTTCGGTATCATCGGATTTGGACGATTTGCGGAGCGCACTATTCTGCCGGCGTTGCGCGCTTCAGGGGTTGCTGAAGCAATTGCGCTGCAGAAGCGATCACAGAAAGAAGCCGATGCGAAGGCGCGTGAGTATGGCGTCCCTTACGCTTTTCACCGCGCCGCCGATCTTGTACGTCATCCGGAGGTCGATGCCGTCTTCATCGTTTCCGCCAACGCCGCACATTGTGCGGAAACGCTCGCCGCCGCTGCCGCAGGAAAACATGTTCTCGTCGAAAAACCGATGGCCGCAACGGTCGCACAGGCGCAGAAGATGATCCGCGCCTGCCGGTCCGCCCGGGTAAAGCTCATGGTCGGCCACATGGTCCGCCTTTCCCCCGTCATCGTTCGCATGAAGCAGCTGATCGCCGAGGGATCGATCGGATCACTCGTGCATGTTCACGCCGAATTCTTTTACGATCACCGTTTCAGCCATCGCCGATGGATGTTCGACCGCAAAGTAGCCGGCGGCGGACCGGTGCACGACATCGGCGTGCATTGCCTCGATACCATCCGCTCGATCGTTGCCGATAAGGTGCGGACAGTTCGCGGGGTGGTTTCTCCCGCTCCGAATGCCAAACGCACGGAGACCACATCTGCCGCGTCGATCGTGTTTCAGAAGGGAGTGACGGCCTCGATCTACAGCTCGTTCGCCGGTCCATACCGGCGCTCGTTCATTGAAGTGCGCGGTACAGACGCCACGTTGTCGGCGTTCGATTTCACCAAAAGCGGCGTCCAAGTGAACCTGCACATCGTCCGCGCGAACAACGGGGAACCCCTTCCCCCTGTCGTCGAACCGATCTCCGTTCCCGACCTGTACGCCGAAGAAATCCGGCTGTTTGTCGACAGCATTCGCACACGCACCGACCCTCCAATCAGCGGCGAGGAGGGATTGATCAATCAGAAGATCCTTGACCAGATGCTTCGCCCGCGTTAGAAAACTGAACATCACCTGAAAATTTGAGGTTGTGTCGAGTCAAACCCGCATGTTCACTGTCCCGCGTCTCTCGGATACCGTTGCAGCATACCCTCTTCTTTCATCGTCTTTTCAATAGCATCCATCTCCATCGGAACGAACCGTGACTCGACCTCGCAACCGGTTTCGGTGATGACGATCAGGTCCTCCAGCCGGATGTTGATCCCTTCCTCGCGTACGACAAGCGCGGGCTCAATTGTAAAGACCATGCCGGGCTTATAGACCCCTCCGTATTCTCCGACATCGTGCGTCGCCATTCCCGTCCAGTGTCCCAAAGACGCGCGCGGATTCTGGGACTGCATTCTGAACCTCTCCACAAACGTCTTGCAGGCCGTCTCGTACAACGGTTTTGAGAACTTCGACTGGGCGAGCACCTTGTCCATGTCCTTGACCGCCACTTGGAGTATCTGTTGGCCGGTCAGATTCGGGCGAATGGCGCCCAGAATGGACTTATAGCATGCGAGATAGAACCCGTAGAGTTCGCGCTGCCAAGCGTTGAACGTACCGCTTACCGGGATCATGCGGGTGAGGTCGCTCATATAGTATCCGACATCCGGCGCAAAATCGAACAGCAGCAATTCCCCGTCCCTCATTTTGCGTTTACCAGCGTTGTAATGACCGACCATGGCATTGGGCCCGGATGCGATGAGCGAATAGTACGCTTCACCCTGGGCTCCGTTGCGATAATATATGTACTTCGCCATTCCGTCAAGTTCATGTTCATAGATCCCCGGTTCTGTCGACCGCATACCCTCGATCAAGGCGAGACCCGATAAGCGGGTCGCTTTTTTAATACGAACGATCTCCCTCGGACTCTTTATCGAGCGAAGTCCATCGAGTATCGGCGAGAGATCTTTCACGGAGAACATGGGGAATCGTTCCTTCAGCTTCTCGATCAGAACTCCTTCTCGCGAAGGTCTGCCGTCGAACGGGTCGGCCATATGGTCCGCCATAACGCGAACAGCGAGGTCGCGGCTCATCGCAAATCCTTCCGCCGGCTGGTGCGCAACATACACCTCCTTCACGCTCCCGGTCCAACCCATCCGCGCCAGATGCTCTCCCAACAGGTCTGTGCCGAACACAGCATCCACTCCGGTGAACTTCTTGATCTCGTCGGCGTCTTCCGCAGACAACAATTTCCCCTCCGATCGTTCCCTGGCCTCGTTGCGATGGGGGACGAACAACGTCGACTGCCTCTGCGAACCGTTGATCAACAGATATGCATGGGGAACTTCGAGACCGCAGAGATAATAGAATTCATTCGATTGCCGGAACCGCGTATATCCGGCGGCGTTCGGAGCCCCCTGCGCGAGCGCGACGGCGTTGGAACCGATGGCGTCATAGACCCTCACCCGCCGCTGTGTGAATTCTTCGGCCGGGAAGTCCGACGTGAACAGCGGAATATCCTGCGCAACAGTGACAACTGTCAGCGTCAGGACGAACGAACCAACGGTGATCGGCCGCATGAACCCTCCTGGAGGTATAAGAAGAAATTGAATGACGGTTAATGGCGGCTGTGGCTCGCGTCGCGGACGACGCCGACCATCTCCCGCACTGCACGGGCAAGACCGACGGACAACGCGCGTACGATAATGGCGTATCCGATGCTCAGTTCCCGGACCTGGGGGATCCGGACAATGCGGGCCGTATTCGTGTAGTGCAATCCATGACCCGCATGGATTTTGAGTCCAAGGCTCACGCCCAGGGCTGCTGCTGCACGCAATCGATAGAACTGACGCAAGCGCGCACGACCGGCGACTGCATCCGCATATTCGCCGGTATGGAGCTCGACCATATCCGCTCCCGCTTCAGCCGAAGCTTCGATCTGAACCCGTATCGGGTCGACAAAGAGACTTACGGGAATGCCCGCATCGTGGAAGCGCTCGATCACACGTTTCATCCGCGTCTTTTGACGTACAATATCCAGTCCCCCTTCTGTCGTCAATTCTCTGCGGCGTTCGGGAACGAGAGTGACGAGATCCGGAACCGTGCGCAATGCAATACGAACGATCTCTGGCGTTGCCGCCATTTCCAGGTCGAATCTCGTTCGCATCTCATGACGCAGGCGATGAACGTCCTTATCGCGAATATGACGCCGGTCTTCCCGAAGATGGCATACGATTCCGTTCGCTCCTGCACGCACACAGGTTCGGGCTGCATCAACGATGTCGGGAGCTGTGCCGCCCCGTGCATTGCGCACGGTTGCAATATGGTCGATATTGATCAACAGGCTGACGGGAGAGGCCATCGGTACATCCAAGCTATTTTCACAATTGATACGCGGGTTGAATATACGGATTTTCTGGAGTTTTTCGGGGAAGATGTAGGGTACAACGATATATGAAACTTCGACTTACCGGAAATCGTAAACATCAACGACAAGCACTTCCCTCTTGGTGACACCATGAAAACCTTCTCGTTCACAGTCTGTTTCCTCCTCATGTTCGGAGCGGCCGCAGCGAATGCGCAATCCAAATCGCAGCCGACCAGCAAAGACAATGACGAGTTCACCCAACGACTTGAGAAGGAGATCGATCGATTCCTCAGCCGTGTGACCCGCAGCTGGACCCGCATCAACGACTCAGACATTGAAGAGAGCGACACGCTCGACCGCAAGCGTCGCTCCCTCCGAACGGCGGATATTTCCAGCGACCCCTATGCGCATTCGTATACCGGACACACGGTCATAGAAGAAGGAGAAACGGTCGACGGCGATGTCGTCGTAAAGGGGGGAAATCTGACCGTCCTCGGCACGGTCGACGGTGACGTGCTTGTCATTGGCGGAACGCTCTTCGTCAAAGAGGGCGGAACGGTCACGGGGAATGCACGGGTGATTAACGGCGATATTGTCAAGGACGATGGCGGCACGATCGAGGGGTACGAGGACAAGAGTAATGCGACTGCCAGCAGTTATAGAACGAATCGTTCAAGCTTTCGCCGTTATGGAACGTCCTTTGAGGTTCCCTGGAAAAGTGAATACAGTAATCTGGACGACGTCGTGCTTCGTTACAATCGCGTGGAGGGGATATTCCTCGGGCTTGGCTCTGAAAAGCGATACTATTGGGATGGTCGCCGCTCCTGGACTGGATTTGGGAGCTTCGGCTGGGGATTCAAGTCGCACACATGGCGATGGAACCTCGGCGTTGCACGGCAGTTTCCGCTGACCGAAGAGGGAAGCCATCTCCTGGAATTGGGCGTAGAAGCATACAGCCTGACCGATTCGAAGGACCGATGGATCATCGGAACGAATGAGAACACGGCGGCGGCTTTCTTCATCCATGAGGATTTCCTCGACTACTTCAGCCGGCGGGGCATCACAGGTCACGTCGCCTGGGCGACTCAAGGTTCCGTTCTCCGCACCGAGGTCCGAGTCGGCTATGCAGTGGACAGATATGACTCGCTGACCAACAGGGTCAATTGGGCAATGTTTGGAGGCGATAAGTCCTTTCGTCCCAATCCTCCAATCACCGAAGGGAATATGCGAAGCGTCGTCGCCACCGTTGGAATGACCACGCTCGACAAGACGGTCCGCGGTCCGGAAGGATGGGCAATCGTCGCCACGGCAGAACTTGGGCGCCGAATGCCGGGAAGCGATTATTCATTCGACCAGTACATTCTCGATATTCGCCGTTATCAGCCACTCGGACGATACGACAACCTGAATGTGCGGTTCCGCGCCGGATCATCCGAGGGTATTCTTCCCGAGCAGCGAATCTTTCAGATCGGCGGGTTGAGCACCTTGCAGGCCTATCGATACAAGTCCTTTGTTGGCACTCGCATGGTCCTGATCAACGCAGAGTATATTGTCGACGGCAATTTTCTGGACGACCTTGATTTCTGGCCGTCGTGGATGTTCGGCGGGGTCAATTTCCTCTTTCTCTCAGACGCGGGTTTTGTCCGCACGCCATTCCCGACTACCGCTCCACAGGATGGTTTTGACAAGGTTACCTGGAGCGAGTTCAATCACAATTTTGGTTTTGGGCTTGCCAATCGCTCCGGCTCATTCCGCTTTGCATACACATGGAGAACAGACATCAAGGCTCCCGGCGCGCTCGTCTTTCGTTTTGTCCGGCCGTTCTGATTTCGGAGTTCGCTTCAGTACATGACAAAGGGCGATCGTTTGGTCGCCCTTCGTGTTTTCAGGCCTGTGTTCGCTCGTCAGTTGTTGCGGGCTTTGAGCAGCGCTTCCATCAGCTCCTGTTTGTTCGCTCTGGAGATCTCACGCCCATGAATCGGGAGCCCGGAAATTCCACGTGCATGGCGTCGAAGTTCATGTACGGACATGGCGGCAAGCTTCCGGAAGTATGCCTGGTCTTCCGCGTTCAGTCCTTCCGGCTCCGACGGCTCCGGTCCGCCATCGTCCTCGGCCTCTTCATCTGAATCCTCGCTTCGCTCATCGTGTCCCAGGAGCTCTGCTTCGACGTCGGCGAGGGAACGCGCACCCCGGGCAAAGATAAGGTCTTCGATCCCCTCGGCGGGGCGTGGTATAACGTGCGTTGAGACCAGCGTGCCCACCCGTTGCGCGGCGGCGGCGCCGGCATCGACCGCGGACCGAACAGCGGCTGTCTCCCCAACGATCTTGATTGTGATCATCGCCGGGTCGGTGCGTTCCTTTCCCACGAGCACAACGTTGGCAGCTTTCACCATTGCGTCGGCTGCTTCAATTGCGGCAATGAGCCCGCGGGTCTCGACGAGTCCGAGTGCGTATTCTGGCATAGCTCAAGACGACACAGGCGACGCCGGAGCATCGCCTGTGGTCGTTGGCCTACTTCTGGGGACGTTTCGGGAGGATCAATTCCACGTCGCTGTGCGGACGCGGAATGACATGAACAGAGACCAGCTCGCCGACGCGTTGGGCGGCAGCCGCCCCGGCATCCGTGGCAGCCTTCACCGCACCGACATCTCCCCGCACCATCACGGTAACGTAGCCGCCGCCGATCTGCTCTTTGCCGATCAGCGTCACTTTCGCGGCTTTCACCATGGCGTCCGCGGCTTCGATTGCTCCGACGAGACCCTTGGTTTCCACCATGCCCAGTGCATCGAGGGAAATGTCCGACATGTATGTTCTCCTAAAATCAGGTTATGAACTTACTGCGAGAACTGCGTTTTCGATAGAACTCGAATGATGCAGCCATACAAAGTGCGTGCAATATAAAGAGGACCTCCATGATTGTCAACGGCGATGCTCCCGATCATGCTCCGGTTGAAGTTGAACGAAAATGAGGTATATTCACTCGTAATTATGGAAAATCGTGAACAAGCGGTGTTCGGCGCTGGATGTTTTTGGTGCGTTGAGGCGGTGTACGAACGAATTCCCGGCGTACTGTCCGTCGAAGCTGGTTACGCGGGAGGGAACACGACGAATCCGACGTATGAGCAGGTGTGCTTGGGCACAACAGGTCACGCTGAGGTTGCCCGGTTGACGTTCGACCCGGCGAAAGTAACCTATGCGCAGCTCCTCGAGCTTTTCTGGCAGGCTCATGATCCCACAACACTGAATCGCCAGGGAGCGGATGTCGGAACACAGTATCGGTCGGCTATCTTTACGTATACTGACGAACAACTGCGGCTTGCAGGGCGCTCAAAGACCGAAGCCCAGAAACACTTCAGGGACCCCATCGTTACGGAGATCCAGCCGCTGAAAGAATTCTTTCCGGCGGAAAATTACCACCAGGAGTACTACCGCAACAATCCGAACGCTCCGTACTGCATGTTTGTCATCCGTCCAAAACTCAAAAAACTCCACCTCGAATGATCGCCCGTTTGGCAATTCGATCTTTGCTCCCTGCCATTATTCCCCTCTTCATCATGACCGCCCAGACACCGTCAGCGACGGCCCAGGATGTGGCCGACCGGTTCGACAAAGTAAAAGTCCGCGACGTTATTTCTCGTCGATTCACACAGCAAGAGATGTACGGATGGCTTACGCCCATTGTTCAGGCTGGGACGGTACGGACAACGTCTGCGGGCACATCCGCCGAAGGGCGCACGATCAACCTCTACAGGTACGGCACCGGACCTGTCAAGGTCCTTCTCTGGTCGCAAATGCACGGCGATGAGTCGACAGCAACGATGGCGCTGCTGGACATCATGAGCTTTCTCCGTGCAGAACCCGGGCATCCCATTTCCCGCGCTGTTCGCGACCGACTGACTGTCCTGATGCTGCCAATGATCAACCCCGACGGTGCGGAGCGATTCACGCGGAGGACCGCCCAAGCGATCGACATGAACCGTGACGCGATGCGTTTTACGACGCCCGAAGCGCGGGTGTTGAAGTCGGTCCACGACGCTGAACGGCCCGACTTCGGGTTCAACCTTCACGACCAAGATACGCGATATACCGTCGGCACGACACGACAGATTACGGCCATTGCATTGCTTGCGCCCGCGACAGATGAGACGCGGGCAGATAATGCCGTGCGGCTTCGCGCGAAGCGGGTCGCCGCAGGCGTGGCAACAGTCCTCGGGCGCTTCATTCCGGGGAAGGTGGCGAAGTGGGACGATACATTCGAGCCTCGGGCATTTGGCGACAACATGCAGCGGTGGGAAACGAGTACCGTCCTGATCGAATCGGGAGGCTGGGCGGGTGATCCGGAGAAAATGCATCTCCGCAAGATGAATTTCGTCGCGCTGCTGTTCGCGCTTCATGAGATCGCGACCGGCTCCTATGAACGGAACGATCCCGCTCCATACGAGGCGCTTCCGTTCAACATGCGGCTGGCCTTCGACGTGATCATTCGAAATGCGAAACTTCAGACCTCACCGGGAATTCCTGCGGCGATCGTCGACGTAGGCATAAACGTTACCCCCGGTACAGACTCGACGGAAGTCGTCGCTTCCGTTGAAGACATCGGCGACCTGAGCACGTACACGGCGTACAAAGTGTATGATGCCGCGGGCGCCGAGCTCGATGCCCGTCTCGTCATTCTTGAAAACAAGCTCACCGCAGAACAACTTAGATCACTTCTTCCACAAAACTGAGAATCGCTCTCGTTTCTCAAATTTGCGCATACCCCCCTTTTTCCGTAATTTTCATTCTTCTCCCCGCTCTTACCGAACGCTTACGTCTGAACACTGCCCGAGAGGAACTCCGATACCTTAGGAATCGTTTACGGAGTGCGGGTTGCTATCGGGTTGCGTGACGGCAGTAGAGGGGACGTCGAACGCAGCCATGCTACCCATACTCCTTGCCCTACAGAGCGGCTCAGACCGCGACAAGCACCAAGAGTTCGAATCGGAAGCTCTTCCGCATATGGATCTCCTGTACAGTTTTGCTCTGCGAACCACGGGCAACGAAGACGACGCACGGGATCTTCTCCAAGAAACTTACCTTAAAGCTTACCGATTTTGGGACAAGTACGAGAAGGGGACAAACATCCGGGCGTGGCTGTTCCGGATCATGAAGAATTCCTACATCAACCGATACCGGAAAGAGACGCGCGAACCGGACACGGTCGATTATGAGAACGTCGAGAATTTCTATGATTCGATACGGGACGAATCGCGCGACAGTACCGACCTTCAGCATCGGATGTTCGGCGGTCTCCTCGGAGACGAGGTCACGAGTGCGCTGCAAGAACTCCCCGACGATTTCCGGACGGTCGTCATACTCTGCGACATTGAAGGCTTGACCTACGAAGAGATCGCTGAATTTCTGGATTGCCCCATCGGTACCGTAAGGTCAAGGCTTCATCGCGGAAGAAAGATGCTCCAAAAACAGTTGTTTGAGTATGCCCGCGAGCGGGGATATATCGGCAAGGCCGATGGCGATGCCGGCCATACAGGATGAATATGTTCCACATTGAACGAGGATGCCCACCGTGACTTGTGCAGAAGTTCAGGATTTGATCGGCCCGATGCTGGATGGATCCGTCGCTGCGCAGACAAAATCTATCTTTTTCGACCACATAGGTTCCTGCGGTCGTTGCGGGAGGGCGTACGACCTTGAATATCTCGCAAAGATTCTCGTTCAGTCAAACGCACCTCGCGTGGAGACCCCCGCAGGCGTACGCGCCTCGATCCTTCGTGCGCTTACTGCAGAGCGATTGCAGGCTGGCGTCGGCGTGCGAGCGCGAGGCTGGTTCACCCGCGTCCCCGCTCCTGCGTACGCAGCCGTCCTCGGCGCGATACTGCTTGCCTACCTGGTGTTCCCTCTCCCCCCTTCTTCCGAAGACCTTCTTCGCCATGTCGGCGAACGCGACATCATGACGCAAGCGACGTCCAATCTTTCGCTCTTTCAGAATGGAAAGCTGATTCCCTCAATGACCTCCTGTTCGCCGGAAAGCGTCTACGGCTATCTGCTGTCCCAACGCGTTCCATTCAAGGTCAACGTTCGTCCCATCGAACAATGCGACGCGTATAGCGCCATCGTCAACGAGTATAACGGCGTCAAGCTTGCACATGTCGTCTACAAATTGAACAAAGATCTGCTGTATGTGTATCAGGTCAATAAGGACGAAACGGTGGGAGACGACGCGCACTTGTCGATGCCGGGAGCTGCGCGCCTGTCGTTGAAGAATACCGGCTGGTACATCGACGAGCAACACCCGGATTTCAATGTGGTTTTGTGGGAAGAGAACGGCACGATCTGTGCCGCTGCATCAACGCTGAGCAAGGATAGGATGATGGCCGTTTTGGCCGTCAGGTGATCTTTGTTGTGCGGGTTATGTGCCAAAGTATAGTCGTTCCGCGAGTTGGAATGGGAGCCCAACTTCGCGGATTTTTTTTGCCGCTGCCTCAACGTCGTACGATATCCTGATATTCCGGTAAGAACCGTCCATTGTGTCGAAAATGCCATAGCTCGCATCAGGGCTGCCGTCCCGCGGCTGCCCGACGGATCCGACGTTTACAATGTACCGGCGCCGGGAATCAATAACCTCTGCGGGTCCCGCTTCGCCATAGATTATTGGACGGTGCGTGTGTCCTATGAAGCATATACGTTGTGTGAAATGAGGAAATGCGTCTCTTGCATCGGCGTCGTCCATAAGATACATCCACGAGGCGGGACTCAGCGGAGTTGCGTGCACGAAAAGCGCTTCCCCCTCTGTGTGAAAATAGGAAAGCGTGGTAAGATAGGTTTTCCGGTCCAGGCTGAGAGCTGCAGCCGTCCACCCGGCCGATGCTTTCGCCAGGGGTGTAAAATGCTGTGCGATGGACGCATCAACGGCTGCGGCGTCATGGTTACCCAGAAGAACAATCTGGGCGATCGCCCTGACCCGGTCGACGCACTCGTTCGGGCTCGCACCGTACCCGACAACGTCACCGAGACAGATTACCCGTTCTGCGCGTTCCGCCCGGATAGACCGTTCAACTGCTTCAAGAGCTTCGAGGTTGCCGTGGATGTCCGAAATGACCGCGATGCGCACGTCAGGTCTTTTGCTGCTTCTTTTTTGCCGCCGGGAAGAGAATGTTGTTCAGGATCAGCCGGTATCCGGGGGAGTTCTTGTGGAGCGAAAGGTCGGTTGGCGGATCGCCAACAGCATGTTGGTAATCCTCCGGATCGTGTCCTCCGAACCATGTAAAGGTGCCGCGACCGAAATTGCCGTGGATATACCTGACCTCTTCCGTCCCCTCGCGTTCCGCGAGCGTTACGACCGTCCGCTTGATCAGGCTCTTCTTGAACGCCGTCGTCTGACCCATGAACCCTTTCACGATCGACACGTGGTTTTGCGTCAGCATTGTTGGGACGGGATCGTGCTTCGCGGAAAATTCGAAGAGCGTGAAGAAATCGGTCGTCTGATCACGCAAGGGGGGTGGGTCGGACGACGGAATGTCGATGTCCGAGTACTCGTACCGATATGCGTTCATGTCCAGCTTGAAATTCTCAAACGCAAATGCCTTGCTGAAATCGAGCCTTGCCTGCGCACTACGGTCGGGCGGATCGCCGTCGAACATGACGTCGCAGATGTCCACACCCTCTGCCGCCAGAGCGATGTCATACGAGTCGGTCGCTGAACACATCGCGAACATGAACCCTCCATTACCGACGAAGTCTTTGATCGCACGGGCGACCGCCTTTTTTTCTTCTCCAACTTTCGAATACCCGAGACGCTTCGCTTCACGTTCATACATAGACTGCTGTTCGACATACCACTGCGCCGTCCGGAAATTTGCGTAGAATTTACCGTACTGACCGGTGAAGTCTTCGTGATGGAGGTGGAGCCAGTCGTAGTCCGACAGTTTCCCGCCGAGAACCTCTTCATCCCACACTTTTGTATACGGAATCTCGGCATACTCGAGCGCCAATGTCACCGCGTCGTCCCACGGTTTGAAGTCCGGAGGGACATACACCGCGATCCTCGGCGCTTTTTCCAGTCGCACCACGTCCGTGTTCGCCTCCTCCCGTTGCACGTTCGAGAACACCTGCGCAGCTTCGGCAGCGCTCAGCGGCTCGAAGGCGATTCCGCGAATTCGGCATTCACGCGCCACGACCTCGCTGTATTCAAGCAGGAACGAGCCGCCCCTGTAGTTGAGCAGCCAGTCGACCTGGCCGTTCTTCTCAAGGACCCAGTACGCCAGTCCATACGACTTCAAATGGTCCGTTTGGCTCAAGTCCATGGGAACAAGCATTCGTGTCTGGCCCTGCACGCATACGAGCGCATTCGCGAATACCACGGCCACCAGCATCGCCCTCTTTGTCACAGGGTATCTCCTCTCAGCGATCGGATACGTTTTCGCACTTCCTCCGTGTACAGCGAGTGCGGAAACACTTCGAGGAACCGTTCGTATTCGCGCACGGCTCTTGGGGTGTCTCTGAGAATGGTTTCGCAAATCTCGGCGAATCGGAATTGTGCGCGGTCCCGAACAATGCTCGACGGCATCTCCGATACGATCTTCTGCAACACCTGCAGGGCATTGAGCGGTTTGCCCAACGCGACGTGCAACTCCGCAGACTGTATCATGGCGTCGTCGGCCAGCAATGCTTGCGGGGCAGTTCGGAGGATCTCTTCAAACCGTACAAGGGCTTCACTGTGCTTGCGCTGCCGCACGAGAATCTCTGCCCGCACGTAGGCTTCCAGCGCATCCTTGTTCGCGTTGTTCTCAGCAATGAAGTACTGCAGTGAAAGAGCGTCGTTGGCCAGGTCCCGATCGACCGCCGATGTCAGCGGCGCGAGCAATGCGAGCGCTGTATCGAAGAGTGTCCCGTAGTATGCTATCTGAGCATTGCGGAATGAGCCCCGATCACGCGTCTCTTGAGGCGCCCCGGCCGGCATGCTTTTCAGAATTTCACGTGCGGTAACAAGGTCGTTCTTTGCCACGGCAACATCGGAGGAGAGAAGGATGGATTCAGCCACAAGTGCGCCCGCACGGGACTCCCGGCGGATGGAGGCAAACGCGGTGAGCGCTCCATCAAGGTCGAACAGACGCGTGTATTTCACGAAGCCGATCCTGAACATGGACTGAAACGCAGGTTCTGTGTTGGGATAGTCGCGCACGATCTCTTCGTAGAGCGCAACCGAACGGTCGATAGAAATGTAGGACTCTGCGATTGAAGCGCCGGACGCCGGCTCGACAGGCCGCACGGAATCCGCGGCGCTGAGTTCTTCCACCGCACGTGCATAGCCGAACCGAGCATACGGATGTGTCGGCGCGCTCGCATAGTTATCGAGGATCTCCTTGTAGGCAGCCGCGGCAATGCGGTACGAACCCTCGCGGGCAGAGCGTTGTGCAAAATTGTAGAGCTCGCTGCCGTTTGCCCTGGCGACCCGGTCTATGACGCGGTAGTGCTCCAGCGCTGCGTCATAATCCCCCTGTTCCATGGCCAACCATGCGAGCAACGTCCTGACCGGAATATCGTTTGGAGAACGTTTTACTTCCAACGCCACGGTTGCGCGCGCGGCGGTCAGTCCATCCTGACGCAGAGTAAACGAGGCAATGCGGGATTGGATATAGCCGAGTTGTTGCGGCGCGGACCGAAGAAGCCGGAGGTATTCCTCCACGGCTCCGCGGTAGTCCTGCGTGGCCGATCGGAGAAGCGCCAAATCTTCTACGAATTCCACGGGATTTCCCGTCGCGACCCTGCCCCTCGTGTACATGGCAATGGCCTTGTCATACAGTCGCCGCTCCATCATCTGCTGGGCAATGAGCGCATAGATTTGACGTATCTTTGGTTGTTCGTTGATGGCGGCGTTCCACAGGGCGGCTGCCTGCACCGTGTCTCCCCGATCGTAATACAACCCGCCGAGTTGAGCCGTCAGAAGCACGTCGCCCGGGCGGAACGCGCGCCGTCGTTCAACCAAACGGATAGCCTTGTCGTACTCTTTCAACTGGACGTACGCACGCCGAAGGGCTTCAAAGAACACATAGTTCGTCGAGTCGGATTGCACGAGCTGCTCATAGATGATCGACGCCTGCTCGATCTCGCCGGCCTGCTCAAGCGATTGTGCAAGCTGCAGTTTTCGGGTCTGGTCCGGGTCCTGAGCTACCAGGACGGACAATGCTCCTGCGATCAGAAACGTAACAGCTGTAAGCGCTCTCATTGTTCAATCAATATATCAAAAAGACGAGGGGCTGTCCACCGCCGTTCCGTCGCCTTGACTACCCCTGCGAATTTGGGTACATTGTTGCTATCGAGTCCGGCCGGACGGTCGGACTTTCGTGTTGAATGGCCTCCCGCCCGCAGCATATCGCGATCCTCGGCGCCACCGGATCCATCGGTCGGAATAGCCTCGAGGTAATCCGCAGTCTCCCCGATCGTTTCCGCGTCACGTACCTCACGGCGAATACGAATATCGATCTTCTGCGGGAACAGATCGCGGAATTTCATCCGCTCGGCGTTGCTGTACTCAATGAGCGTCAGGCAGACAAGCTGCGCTCTATGGTTGGCGGGTCCGTGGAAGTCCTGGCGGGAGAACAGGGGGTCATGGAGGTCGTTCGTCGCGATGACGTCGACATAGTGATCTCTTCGCTCGTGGGATTTGCGGGCGTGCGTCCCACCGCGGAGGCTATCCGTCATCGGAAACACATCGCCCTCGCGAACAAAGAAACACTTGTTGCCGCGGGATCGTATATCACCGGGCTTGTTGCGGAGTATGGCGTGCGCCTGATCCCCGTCGACAGCGAGCACAGCGCCATACTGCAATGCCTCGCGGGGGAGCAACAAAACCAAGTTACGCGCCTTATTTTGACCGCGTCCGGCGGGCCCTTCTTGCATACGCCGGCCGACACGTTTTCGAACATTACCGTGGACGATGCGCTTCGTCACCCGAACTGGAAGATGGGAAGCAAGGTGACGATTGATTCGGCGACGTTGATGAACAAGGGTCTGGAGGTGATTGAGGCACATTGGCTTTTCCGTCTTCCGCCGGAGAAGATCGACGTCGTCATTCATCCTCAGTCCATCATTCATTCGATGGTGGAATTCGTCGACGGTTCGATCAAGGCGCAATTGGGATTGCCCGACATGAAGCTCCCCATTCAATACGCGCTGACGTTTCCCGAACGCGTGTTCTTGAACGGCGGGAGGTTGTCATTCCCGAAACTGGAGCGCATGACGTTCTTTGAGCCCGACCTCGTACGATTCCCCGCGCTGCCGATTGCCTATGAGGCGCTGGCGTCAGGCGGAACCGCTCCCGCCGTCCTGAATGCCGCGAATGAGATCGCGGTCGGCGCATTTCTGGACAAACGAATTGGCTTCACGGCGATTGCCGGGATCATACGGCAGTCGCTCGATCGTCACACGATCCACGCATCTCCAGAATTTGAGCACATCCTGGAAGCCGACGCCTGGGCACGCACGACGGCAATGTCGATGGTGTAGTCACAATCATTCATACTAACCTGCATGGAATTACTCAGCACCCTCTTTTATTTCGCTGTCTCGATCGGCATCCTGGTCTTTATCCATGAGTTCGGCCATTTCGCCGCGGCAAAACTCTTCGGCATGCGCGTCGAGCGATTCAGCATCGGCTTTCCGCCCCGGGCGTTCGGCAAACAAATCGGCGAGACCGACTATTGCGTTTCGTGGATCCCCATCGGCGGTTATGTGAAGATTGCCGGAATGGTGGATGAGAGCATGGACAACGATTTCCTGTCGCGCCCTCCGGAGCCTTGGGAGTTCCGGTCGAAGCCGGTCTGGCAGCGGGCTGTGGTGATGTCGGCCGGCGTGATCATGAACCTTCTCCTCGCGATCGGGATCTTCTGGGGTATCGTCTATACGCAAGGTCGCGTTGTTCGTCCCGTGACCGAGATCGGTTATGTCGTCCCCGACAGTCCCGCAGAAAAAAAGGGTTTTCGCGCGGGCGACCGGATAGTTTCGGTGAACGAACGGAACGTGCAGCATTGGGACGAGATCGAAAGCATCATGTATGCCGAGACGATGGGGCAAGACCTGACGATCCTCGTTCAGCGTGCGTCGGAAACGCTGACCTTCAGTGTTTTGCGTGACGATCTTCCGGACCTTACGGAAGAACGGTTCGGGATCTATCCCGCAGGACTTGTTCCGGTGGTGACCGCTGTCCAAGCCGGAAGGCCGGCCGAGACAATTGGACTCGCCCCGGGTGACACCATTCAGACGGTGGGGGGAGTAGTTGTTTCCTATGCATCGCTCCCACAGGTCATTCGCAAAAACGCGTCGCACGAAGTGACGATCACGTGGAAGCGGGGCGACACGCTGATGAGAGCCGCCGTCACGCCGACGTCGGAGGGCATCATCGGCATTTCGTTGTCGGCTGTGTACCGGGGTCCGATGCAGAGGAGGACGTTCGGGCTTCTGGAGGCGTTTCCCGTGGGGGTGCGAGAGGTGTGGTTCACGAGCGGACTGTTCTTCAAGAACATTCTTCAGCTGTTCACGGGCGAAGCCTCTTTGTCCCGGTCGGTGGGCGGACCCGTGAGGATCGCTCAGATGGCCAATCGATCGGCAGAAAGCGGCGTCGTGAGCTTTCTCGGATTCGTCGCCCTCCTGAGCATCAGCCTTGCATTGCTCAACATCCTTCCGTTCCCGGCGTTAGACGGAGGGCATTTGTTATTTCTGAGCTATGAAGCGATTTTTCGGCGGGAGATACCAAATCGCGTCAAAATCGCCCTTCAGCAGGCGGGTATCGTGCTCCTCCTTGTCTTTATGGCCTTCGTACTCTATAATGATGTGGTCAATTTCTAAGCGGTTTACGCGGTCATTCAAACCTGACTGCGAAGATGTCCGATACAAGTTGCACGGTTTTCGGGCACTTATCCGGGGTGACGGATTGTGACTCTGGTCATAACTGTCCGACCGGAGTCCTCTTACTTTGAAGACAACAATATGCCTTCCAAATTTTAGGAGATGTTCCCCATGAACGCGACGACGCGCAACCGTTTGTTCGTGCTTGCAGTGGCGTCCTTGCTGGGCGTCCTCGGCACCGCCACGGCTCAGACTGGGCGGTTGGTGCTCAACGCTCCGACGTTTGATCTGTTCACACCGACCGACTGGATCAACGCGGCGACGTTCACATTGAAGGAGAGTATTCCTTCGGGAATCTCCGGGTCGATCTTTATGAGTGGACCGGGAGGACCTCCGTATGAGGTCTACCTGGAAGGCGTTGTGTACAAACAGACCTCTTCCGACCCGATCCCGGTGAAGCTGGCGACATTCTTCATTACGAAGGGCAAACCCATCAAGGTGGTTGTGCCTTCGGGGTCGGAGTACGAGTATTCTCTATCGCTGGGAGCGTTGGCCCGCGGGACCGATCTTGATGTAACGTATAACGAGGAAACTGGCCCAGTCAAAGACCTTAAAGACCAGATTCAGTCCGGCATTGCCGCGCTCTCCGGTCGGTTCACTGTCAGCGTAAATCTCAGAATTACCGATCCCCAATCCGGACCCATTCTCGATACGTACAGGAATGTGTTCGATATTCCGTTTGTCTCTGCCAGTCAGGCGAAGATCATTGTTCAGGTCGACCCCGTCGTCACGACTCCCAACCCGTCAATCACGGTTTCTCTGCCCCCCGAACGACCGACATTGGAATACGAACTTGCCGTGTATCGGGTCCAAGACAATCCCCGTGATGCCATTCTCAATGGTTCGCCGTTGTGGAAAGAGCGTGTGACGGATGGTCGGTCACTGTTGGTGTATCCGCAGACTGCCACACCGCTGACGCCCAATTCTCGCTACGTCATCGCGGGCAAATCGTTCATTCAATCAAGCGCCAGTCAGGACAAGGTCGCCGTTGATGCAGACCTTGCGCTGTTCAGGTATGAGGACCCCTCGGCAGCCGGCGGAGCCAATCAGGGCGGCTCGAGCGGAAATACACCGGGACCGGACGCCACTCGCCCGGACCCCATTATCGGCGTCTTCGGTTCTGCCGCACCAAATGTGCCGACTGAAATTGCACAACGATTGACCGAAGTGTTGCGCTCGTTGGAGAACCGAGGATGGACATTCTCTGAATTCCGGTACAACAACCGGATCATCACTCCCGCAGAACTTGCGAACCTCCTCCAGCAATTTGCTGGAGCGACGGTCACCGTCGTCGAATAACCGATCCCGGCACGAAGGAGCATGGACATGAATATCAAAAAGAGCGTAGCATTCATTGCCGTCGGGACCCTGGTGGCATCCAGCCTGGCGCTCAAACCGCAGCAAGACCCGCGCGACATTCAGGCTGTGTTGATCAAGGTCGTCCGGGACGTAGCAAAGAAGAGTCCGGCGAGGGCCTGGGAAAAGGCGGTTCCGGCTGACCGGCTTCGCTCGGGCTATCAGCTCCGGACCGATGACAAATCACTCGCAATGATCGTTTTCCCCGACCAGAGCAGACTCGTCGTGCGTCAGAAGTCGATCGTTGAGATCAAGGGTCAAAAGGAAAAGGGACAGATTGTCGATCGCAGCGTGCATGTCGAGCGCGGACGTCTGGCCTTTGACGTGAAGAAGCAGGAGCGGGAACAATTCCGATTTTCCTCTCCGATCTCCGTTGCTTCGATCCGCGGAACGAGCGGTGGCGTCGACCACAGCGATGTTGACACGACCAGCACGTTCGTATGCACGGAAGGCTCATTTGACGTGGACGGCAATACCCTTAATGCAGGGCAAACGTATCAGCGGCACGGATCCGCCAATCAAGGCGAGGTTCGGAATTCCACGGTGAACGACGTCAATATAGCCGACACAAACACCGACGAAGATGAGGGCGACCAGCAGCAAGGACAGGGACAGACTCAGGGCCAAACCCAAGGACAGACTCAGGGACAGGCTCAGGGACAACCGAAACCCAAGCTGGAGATCATCGGTAAAGATGCATCGGGCAAAGAGGTGAAAATCAAGATAGAATAAGCTGTTTGTTGCATCCCTGAGGCTCATTTCCTACATTGAGCGGCAAATCTTGAGTGGTTTGCCGCTCTTCATTTTTCCAGCCAACCACCTACCGGATCCCCTCATCGCTTGGTGTAGGAGACCCCTATGCGCGTTGTACGACTTTTCGCCGTTTTCGTCGTTTTTCTCATACTGCTGATTCCTTCTTACGCACAAGTTTCGAAGAGGATCAGCGCAATCAATGCTCCACGGGCCGAGCAAAGCTCTTCCGTGCCAATCAGCATTGAACTGGTTCCCACGGCCAACATCAACCGTGCATTGATTCGGTACCGGTCGTTTGGCGTAACGGAATTCACCGAAGTGGAAATGCTGCAGGCCGGCCGATCCGCTTCAGCCACAATTCCCGCAGAGGCCGTTCAACCTCCGTACCTGCAATACTACTTTGTCATCGAGATGCAGGATGGAACCACGGAGACCTTTCCCGAGGCAGCCCCCGACTTGAATCCGCTGCAATTGTCGGTCACTCAAGTCGACCCCCGGGAACGGGAGGTGCGGTTCCTGAGCCCCGACCAGGGCGAGACGGTCGCGCTTGAGGAGTTTGTACTTGCAATCTCGCTGTATTACGCCAGTCCGGCAGTTGCGCCCGCCCGGACGCGCATCTTCTTCGACGATGCGGACGTGTCCAAAGAGGCCATCCTTTCCGACGATGTCATTCTTTGGGCTCCGAGAAACTCCTCCGTGCCGATCACTCTCGGAGCACACAGCGTTCGAGTAGAACTGCGGGACACGCTCGGCAACCTGTACTACACCCGCGAACGGAGCTTTAGCCTGTCCACAACAGAAGCGCTTGCGGAAGAGGCTGCTCGACTGCAGTTCAACGGCGATGTTCGGTCAGAATATCGCAATGAACAAACGGCCAACCCCCAAACCTTCGCCCGGCTGGAAACGCGGGCGAGCGGCACGTATTCATTCCTCACCTTTGGCACAAACCTGCGTCTGGACAATCTAGAGAGCGGCAGGCGTCAGCCCCAGAACCGGTACTTGTTCTACGCGGACGCCGAGTATGTGCGCCTCGAAGTGGGGGATGCGTATCCACGGTTCCCCAGCCTGATGATGCTCGGTAAGCGCGTACGGGGAGTCACCGGAGCCCTGCGCTTGGGATTTTTCAATATCGACGTATCGGTCGGCCGGACCGAGCGTATGATAGAGGGTGCCTGGATCCAGGATACGACATTTGCCGACACGAATTCCGTTCGCAATCGGCCGAACAATACTTTGCCGAAATATCCTGGCACGACGGATGACAGTTTGTATCGGGCCTTTGAGCTC
>MHAK01000124.1 GCA_001802945.1 Ignavibacteria bacterium RIFCSPLOWO2_12_FULL_56_21
CGCTCCGCCACGGGCAGTCCGAGCCGCTTCTTGAAGAATTCCGTCGGCTCAAGCCGGTCGACCGATAACCGTCTCTCGAATGGACGCAACATCAGAAATACATCGAAGCCCGCCTCGTTGAGCGAAGAGAAAACGAGCTTCGAAGCATCTGTAGACAATGACAATTGGTAAACGCCGGAGATCGAGTTGGTGATCGGTATGTCCGCTCCGGACGACAGATCGCGGACATAAATATTATTGATGCCGTTTCGGTCGGAGACATACATCAGACGGGCACCGTCCGGTGATGGAATGGGCGACATCTCATCGCTCAGCGCGTCGTTGGTCACACGGCGGATCGTCCGGGTCGCCACGTCCAGTTCATAGATATCCCGTTGACCCGTTCCAAAGAATGCCTTACGGCCGATCAACGCGGTCCGGTCCGCCCCAACCCGATCTTGCCGATCGGAGACGAAATAGATCTTCTTGCCGTCGTGCGAGAATACCGGGTCGAAGTCGGAATATATGTCGTCGGTAAGGTTTGTCAGTTGGCGGGACTCGAGATTGTACACATAAATATCCGACTGAGGCGCCTTGACGCCGGAAAAGACAATGTACGTTCCGTCGTGCGACCAGTCGACGGAAAAGACTCCGTCAAGCGGCATGTCGATCTTTTCTCTGTCGCCGGATTCAATGTTCACTGTGATCACGGCATCGCGAGCCCCGGCCTTCGTTGCAAGCGCGATCTTTTTCCCGTCCGGCGACCAGGTCAGACCCGGCGTCAGCAGGTGGAGCTCTTCGAATTCGCTTGTTCTCTGTCCGTCCACAACTTTGTCGAGGATCTCTCCGTCGATCGCAGAAGCCAAAAAGACGTCGAGATAGTCATCCCTGTCGGACATGAATACGATTTTGTCCCCTTGAGGCGAAATGGCGGGGCTTGTATTGTAGAAATTGCCGAGTTTTGTGTGGTCCGTGATCCGTTTGTGTGCAAAATCCTCCGGTTCTTCCCTTTTGGCAATATCCGGCCAGTAGGTGACCTTCATTTCCTTTTCCCAGCGTTCTGAAAGTTCCTTGATCGTCAGTCCGATCGTCGCTTTGAAACCCTGGTCAATGCTCCGCGATCCCTTGATGCGATTGAGGATCTCAGAGATCTTCTGTTCTCCGTACTTCATGGCGATGTAGTGCCATACCGCCTGTCCACCCCGATAGGCAAAATATCCTCCGAGATAATCGATCGGCGGAAGATACCCGTGGATCGTAGCGTCCCGGAGGAACATGTCGGAATTCGTATCCCATTTCAGCGCCGCATACTCGGCCAGTCCTTCGTTCATCCACAGCGGCAGGGCTACGGGTGCGCGACTCGACAAAAGAGCCTGAATACTGCCGCCGTAGAACATGTCATTGATCACGGCATGCACCAATTCGTGATGCAGTACGTGACGGAACATGTGGTAGTTGCCTTCGAACGGCACCACCACGCGGTTCTTGAACAATTCCGTAACGCCGCCGATGCCTTCTTCGAGATACTCATCGATGACGTTCGTCTGTTGGAACTCATTGTGAGAATTGTAGACAACCACTGCGATGCGGTCCTTGATCTCATACCGCATCAATTTTGCGATTGACGTGTAGGAATCTTCGAGGGATTCCGCCGCGTATTCGGCCAGTTCATATCCGTCCTGCGCGAAATAGACGTCAAAGTGGTCGGACTGGACGAACTCCCACTCGAAGGACTTGTACTGGACCTTATTCTTTCCAAACGACAGATTGCCGTTCTGCGCGGACCCTACCGCAAGCGGAAGAGCAAGAAGAATGAGAAGCGGGGCAATGCGTTTCATGAATGTTCCATGTTCAATAAGTGTAAATATTTCCGGGCGGAAACGCAATCGGACGTCACCGTTTGCGCTTCTTTGATCCTCGCTGTTCATCTCGTCGCTTGATGACGTCGTCATGCACGATTCGGAAATCGATCCGTCGCTCTTCCGGATCGACGCCTGTCACCTGTACTGCCAGCGTATCACCGAGCCTGTATTGATGACCCGTTCGCCTTCCGATCAGCGCGAACTTCTTCTCGTCATAGACATAGAAATCATCTTCCATATCGCGGACGTGCACCATCCCTTCGACAAGCAGGTCGTCGATCTCGACAAAAAGTCCAAAGTGCGTTACGCCCGAGATCAGCGCCGTGAACTCGTCGCCCAGATGGCGTTTCATGTATTCGACCTGCATCACTTTGATCCCCGCCCGCTCGGCCTCCATTGCATTCCGTTCCATATCGGACGACTGTTTTGCGATGTAAGGCAAACGCCGGCGGATTTCCTCGCGTCGGCCCTGCGATACTCCCTTCGCATATTCTTTCAGGAGCCGGTGAACAACCAGGTCGGGATACCGGCGTATGGGCGACGTAAAATGGGCATAAAAGTCGAACGCCAGACCGTAATGTCCGATGTTGCGGTCAGAGTACACCGCTTTTGCCATGCTTCGCAATGCGACCTCGTTGATAAGATTCTCTACTTCAGAACCGCGCACCTGCTCAAGGAGTCGCTGAAGGTCGCTGGAGCGGACGTTTCCGTCGACATGGAGCTTGAACCCGAACTGCTGCACAAAGGAAGCAAGTTCCTTCACCTTCGCCGGATCGGGAACGTCATGGACCCTGTAGACGAACGGTTTTGGATGGTCCTCCGAGCGGGCCAGACCGATATGCCGCGCAACTGTCTGGTTCGCGAGGAGCATGAACTCTTCAACGAGCCTGTGGCTTGCCAGACGCTCTTTCTTCGTGATCGCCGTCGGACGACCTTCGGCATCATACGTGAACTTCGCTTCAGCCGAATCGAAATCGATGCCCCCCTCTTTCATGCGTTTTGCCGTCAACACGGCACTGAGCTTTGACATCCGGTCCACGGCCGTCACAACCTCCGGAGATTCTGCAGCACGCGCCCCTGCATCGTTATCCAGGATCAGCTGAACTTCTTCGTAGGTGAAACGGCGCTTGCTGTGGATGATCGATTCTACGATCTCATACGATTTCACCAGTCCTCGCGCTGTAACCTCCATGAATACGCTGAATGCGAGCCGGTCTTCGCGGGGACGCAAACTGCAGAGATCACCCGACAATCGATCAGGGAGCATCGGGATGACTCCTGTGGGGAAATAAACGCTCGTCCCACGCTTCAACGCCTCCCGGTCAAGCAGTGTGCCCTCCCGTACATAGAATGAAACGTCCGCAATATGGACGCCAAGGCGATGATTCCCGTTCCCCAGCGGTTCGAGCGATACGGCGTCGTCGAAATCCCTCGCATCGACGGGGTCGATCGTTACACAGAGATCGCCGCGAAGATCTCGCCTCCGGACGACTTCGTCGTCCGGGATGGGGGCGGAGAATCCATCCGCTTCCATTGTGACGTCCGGCGGAAACGAAGTCGGCAGGCTGAATTCGCGGGCAACCGAAAGCACTTCCGCCCTCATTTCTCCCGATTGACCCAAGATTTCCAAAATGCGGCCTTCCGGATGGAAGTGTCCCTCACCCCACGATTCAACGTGGACGACAACCTTCTGTCCCTCCCGCGCTCCGTTCAGGTCCTCTCTGGACACGGCAATTGCCTGGGCTATGCGGGAGTCGTCCGGAACGACGAAATACGATTTCCGTTCGTGTTCCAGCGTTCCCACGATGTCTTCCCTGCCGCGTTCAATGACCCGGACCACTTCCCCCTCAATGCGTTCCCCAATCTCTTTTTTCTTTGCGTTTTGGACAAACAATGCGACCTCCACACGGTCGCCGTGAGTGGCCGTCCCCTTGTCCCGCGCAGCGACGAAGACCTCTTCATCAGCGTCTTCAATTGCGACAAACCCAAATCCCTGACGGGTCAACCGGAGAACTCCTGTGACACTCCGCGACACGTGGAGATGCTGGTATTCCTTCCCCTTCAGGCGTTGTATCCGCCGTTCGTCCTGGAGCTTCCGCAGTGCATCCAGGAAGGCTCTATATTCAACGTCGGACCGAAATCCAAGTCTCCGCGCCATTTCCTTGGCGCCGAAACGTTCATGCGGATACCGTTCGAGAAAATGCAGGATGCGTTGTTCTATGTCCGATGTGTCTGTCATGTGCTCAGAAGGTGAATCGATACAGCAAGCGCGCCCCGTTGGACGCCTTCCGTTGATCCTCAGCGCTTTCCACGTTGCTCGCACGTCGCTCCAAAGTCAAGTACAGATTCTGCAGCCGATCGGATTCCAAAATCCGTGACAGCGGCAATTCCACGATCAAATTGGAATTCAGCGGATCGTTGAAGATCCTTCCTCCGATCCGAATGATCGCACCCCGGTATTCACCCGTGAGGCGTATGTCGGTACCGGACTGGCTCCCGCCGTAGTAGTTGACATCGAACGACTGGATCGTCCCCTGCGAATAACGCCGGAGCATTTCGCTGATTGGCCCGGTGAGCATTCCCGAGGCAAGCCCGTACCCGAGGTTCTCCCCGATAAGGCTTGTCCGTTGCTGCTCCGTCAATTCATCCCGAAATTGGTTGGTCATGATGAAGGCGATCGCATCGGCCTCCACATCTCCAGTGCGCTTTTCAATGCCGGATGCGGTCTCCACCTCTACATCAAACTTGGTCTCGAGCTTGCTGCGGGGCCCGCGAAGGTACAGGATGACCGTGACGTCTTCGCTTTTTTCGATCGGCGTCGGCGACGCGGGATTCTCGATTGTACGGTGGACCCCTTCGTATTTTGCGATGATGTCCAACTCGGGATTGAGGGGATCTCCGGTGAAATAGATCCTTCCAGTCGCGCTGAATCGTTTCAAAAAGTTATAGTACGACCGGTCCGTAACCTCGACCTCTCCGGTCAGGCGGGTGTCGGCAGGTGTTTTCTGAAACGACATTCGTCCGCGCAGGTCCGCGAAAAGCACGTCATTCGTCTGGCGGTTAAAAATGAACTTCACCTGTGTCGGTCCCACAGTCTCAATGGCAAGATCGTAATCGATCCCGTCAAGGAAAGACCTCGGCGTTTCCTCGGTCACTGCCGCGACTGGTTCGGCGGATGTGCCGTTCCCGGGCTCCAACGCAAATCGTGCGCGAGGATTCGTCGAATCTTTGTCATACAGAATGTCGATCAAGCGCACGCTATAATGGGGCGTTTCCCGCTCCGGGTGCAGCGTGATCTGGCCGTTGCGGATCTGCATCGAACCGAAAAGGAATGACTGTTGCAGATTTCCCTGCCATCGAAGGCCGTTGAATCCCGTCGCAGCAGTCAGATTGCCGAAGACTTTGCCTCCCTGCAATCGTGAACTGTCCTCTTTCATGGCCAGAAGCTGACCGTTGAATCCCAAGTCGAATCGCTTCAGTGAAATTCCCGACAACGTCAGGGATCCGCTGACGTTCATTCTACCGTCCCTGTTGTCTTCTTCCGTATTCCTTAGCACGAAATTCCGGAGTTCGATCTTCTCGCCGGCAGGCAGGAGGTCTCCGTCCAGAAGATACTCGATGCGTGTCGGCATGAACAAGAACCGGGCATTCCGGATCGTTGCAGATCCTTCATACACTGGGTCACGGACGTTTCCTCGCATCTTTACGTTGCACGTCAGCGTTCCACGCAAAGCACGGGCAACATTCATCATATACGGCTCGAGAAACCTCAGATCCAAGCCCTGCGATACCATCTCCAGGTCGATGTCCCCTTCGGGCGGCTCCGTGGGAACCGGACCTTTGAGTGCAAGAATATAGGGGACCGTCCCCGTCAGCAACAAGTCGGGTCCGGCACGAACTTCATCACGCGAACTCTGAAGTCGAACGAAGAGCTTGAGAGACTCCTCGAAGTACGACGTACGAACGTCCACCCTTCCGTAGACGGTTTCCTGGATGCGGACGCCGTCAGCCGTCAGGTCTAAAGATATGTTGGGGTGGTCCAGCGTACCGCGAAAGATCAGTGACGCGTTGGCGATTCCACCGACGTCCCTGACAAAATCAGCATAGGCGGTTCTCCGAAGCAGGAAGCGCAGGTTGTTCGCAAGAAAATCCCGAATGTTCACGTTCAGGTCAGAGACACCGCCGGGGCTGAAATATCCCGCAACTCTGATCTCTTCGGCCTCGGAGGTGAAAAGTGCATTCTTAAAGAGGAAGCCGTCGCTTCCGATCACTACCGACAACGTCTCGGGCGAACTGAGAACGTAGGAATTGACGTCCAACCGGAGCTCGTCGAATGAAAGGTCGATCAGCCGGTCGCGCAATTCCGCCTGCCCGTACCCGTTGAATCGAACGGAGGAGTCCATTTCCGCGGACACTTCGAACGTGCCGCTGGACCCACGTGTTTCCGCCCGCGCATGCGGCTCCGTGAACGACCGGCCGTTGACAAAGAGGGTTGCAGCATCGACGGTCACAGAACCGGCAAACGACTGCAGCACCGTGGAGTCAACGAGTCCATCCGCATAGAAGTCGAGCGCCAAGCCGGCCGCGAGAATATGCGCGGATGTATCACGAAGCTGCAGCGACGAACTCTTCGCGGATCCGCTGAGTTGAAAATCTTCCGGCGTGCCCACGATATCCCACGTGCCGGAAAAATCGCCCGTGAGATCAGTTCTCAGGAGCACGCCCAGAGCGCTCGCATCGCGGAATGCGAACATCACGCGGGCATCGATCGGGGCAAACCGTACATCTTCCGGCACGTGCCTCGCTGTCCACATTCTTCGCTTTCCGCCAAAGCCGCGGAGCGAGTCCAATGAGCCAAAATAGGCCGACACATATTCGCCGATGATGCCCACTCCGTGCGATACCGAAGCGGCAAGCGATGCGGGAGAGAATGTGCCGTCCACTGAAAGATCGACGGCGGGCGACTGAAGGGAGAAGTGCCGACGCACACTGTCCAACCCGGCATATGCGGCGGTTACTTGCGCTTCTTGCATATCTTTGCCCGCAATCGAGGATCGTTCAAACCCGACGGCAATGGAATCTGTCCGTCGGCCTCCCGGATCGGCAAACCCGCCCGCCGCGAGTTCGCAATTGATGTCGCTGTCGTAGGCACGCAGTCCCGGAATCCGGGCAAGATTCACTCCGCGAAGTTCACCCCGAACCCCATAGGTAATGGATCTGCGTGGACCGATGCGGAGCCGTCCGGTCACGTTTGCGTTGCCGGCGCCCGTCACCGTTGAAATGTGGGCGGTGATATCCCCTTCTGCGGCGTCGATGACAACGACGGTTTTCCTGAGGGATATTCCGTACACCTGGGAAGAATCGACCTCTGCCCTTGCAACGGCGATCATCGATCCAGGCGAGGTTCCGGAACCGTTGATGGAGACTTTTCCAGTCAGGCGCGAGATCTCCGTCCCGTCGCCGAGCAGTCCGCCCAGATCGAATTCGTTCGCATTGAGCGTGATGTTGTACGACAACATTCTGTCGGTCTTTATCGATCCGACCGCTTCGATACTTCCCCGTTCAGACCCTGCCGTGATGCGTGCGTCGAACTCGCGAGGCGTTCCCTTGAATGCACTCGTGAAACGCACTTCGCCAAACCGGGTCCATTCGGGAATTTCCAGGCCTGGAAGATGGGCATTGATATCCAGAGAGTTGGCAACGCTTTCGCCCGCTTCAAGGTCGAGAGAAAGTCGCGATGTCTGATGAAGATTGGAAACGGTTCCGCTGAGGTCGACGAAGGATTGCGCTGTCCTCACAGACGCATGCTCGACTTTTAGCTGCCCAAAAGGGCCGTGGGCCTGGACAAAAGCCGATATTTCTCCGTCGAGGAATTCGACGTGCGGATAGAGATATTGGCGCAATTCACGGAAGTCCAACCGTTCAAGCCTGAGGTCAAGACGGACCGGAACCCGTTCGAGCTGAGCAAGCCGACCAACGTCCCGAATATCGGTTTGGATCGAAGCGTCCGCGAGAATCTGGCTTCTTCCGGTCTCAATGCGCAATCCCTCGATGGAAGCGACGGATGGAGTCATGCGGAAGGATGCAGCGAGATTGTCGACCCTTAGAAAGGGCTGCTGGAGCGTCCACGAGGCTTCTTCGACTTTGGCGGACACTTCCACCGGAGAGATCTCCACCGAAGCGGTCACGTTCAGCGGGGCAAATATGAGGTTTGCATAATTGACCGCAGAATCCGGGAGCGATTGATGTTCAACTTCCGAAAGAGCGACAGAATCGAGAACGCGAATCTTCGCATTCTCCAGTCGAATCCGCTTGATGTCAATCGTCCAGGTTGACCGAGAAGTGTCCTCATCGTCGGCACGGAACAGTCGGTTGACGTTCCAGCTTTTATCAACCGAACGCCACATGAACAGCTCTGGATGAAGGACAGTGACTCGGCTAAGCGGAATGCGTTGGAGCGGAACTCCCAAAGGATCATACGAGGCGTCTATGCGGTCGGCACTGAAGAGCGTTACTTCCCGCTCTTGCACCCGCACGTCGAAAAATTGCATGCCAGTAATGAGGTTACCCTCGAGTCTACCGATGGTCAATCGACCGGTGAGCGCAGAATCCGCTGCGGCCAGAATGCGCGACAGAAGATACGACTTGAAGGCGCGCGTCTGCGTAAAGCCGGCGAGTGCGACGACCACGAACACCAGAATGGTGCCGGCATAATAGACAGTGCGGATGACTTTTCTGACCACGTCGCGGTTCCCCGTGCGGGGACGTCAGGAGGCGGAACGACCCGCAAGACTGCGGATGCGTTCGATGATGGATGTCGTAGAGCGGTTGGAGACGAAGTCGACGGTCCGGACATTGCCGCCATTCTGTTCGACCACGTCTTTCCCCACCACCTTATCGAGTGACCAATCGGACCCTTTGACCAAAACGTCGGGAACGACGGCCTGAATGAGTTCCAACGGAGTATCCTCGGAGAATACAGTGACAAAATCGACTGCGCCAAGCGCAGCAACAACCGCTGCACGATCATCCTGGGAAACGATCGGACGACCCGGACCTTTCAGCCGCCGGACCGAATCATCGGAATTGACACCGACAACGAGTACATCCCCCAGAGCCTTGGACTGAGCGAGATAATCGATATGGCCCCGGTGAAGTATATCAAAACAACCGTTCGTGAACACTACTCGCTTTCGGTCTGCCTTGAGGCGACCCCGGGTCTGGACAAGCTGTTCCCGTGTGACGACGATTCCCATGGTCAGCCTTCGCCTCGTCCGTCGGTCTGCTCGGCGGTCGTGAAAAGTTCGGATTTGTCGACCGGAACAATGCCAACTTCACCGCATACAATCCCCCCGGCAATATTTGCGAGCGCGGCTGCCTCCTTGACGGTAGCTCCGGCGGCAAGAGCGACGGTCAGTGTGGACACCACGGTGTCTCCTGCACCCGATACGTCGGCCACATGTCTGGCATGTGTCGCCACTCGACTCACTTCGCCGGAATGCTCGAACAATGCCATGCCTTGCTCACCCATGGTCAGGAGCACGTTGTCCGCCTTGAGCCTTTCCAAGAGAATTTGTCCTGCCTTCTCGACCTGTGCAGGATCCGTAAGTCGGAAGCCAAGCGCCTCTTCGGTCTCCTTGCGGTTTGGCTTGAAGACCGTCACTCCAGCATATGCGAAGAAGTTGTTCGATTTTGGGTCAACGGTTATGATCTTCTTCCTCTTGCGGGCAAGCCGGATGGCGTTGTCCACAAGCGGTCCGGTCAATACACCCTTGTTGTAGTCTTCGAGAATAATTCCGTCCAGACGGTCAAGTTCTTTCGAAAGGAATTCGAGTAATCTTCTCTGCACGTCGTCGTCGATATCGCGCTTGACTTCTTCGTCGATCCGCACGACATGCTGATGATGCGCAATTACACGTGTCTTGATCGTCGTCGGTCGAGTGGTATCGGTCAACACACCGTCTGTAGGGAACTTGAGCTGCTCCATCGTCTTGCGGAGCAGAGTCCCTCCGGCGTCTGAGCCCACGACGCCGATAAGAATCGGTGTTCCGCCGAGAGCGGCAATGTTGTTCGCGACATTTGCCGCGCCGCCAAGCCTGGAGGATGTTTCATCCACTTCGACGATGGGGACGGGTGCTTCCGGGGAGATTCGGGTCACCGTTCCCCAATAGTAGCGGTCAAGCATCAAGTCGCCTATGACGGCAATGCGCTTTCCGTCAAACGCCTTAAACAAGGCCTTGAGCCTAGAAGAGTCAAAGCTTACCAATATCGTGCCTTTGAGAAAGTCCGCAAATTCTTCAAAATATAGGGATAAATGAAGGGAGGAGCAACCAAAGGATAGTATTCAAAGGACATCATAAATCCATTGTGCAGGACATAAAATAGTGCTCCCAATCCTTGTCCTCCGGGCACTATACGAGCTCACCGGGGAATGTAGTCGCTCTCTTTGTGTGATGAAGCTTGCGAAATGAATTCGAGCCAATCGAACGAATGTCCGTGTATGATGGCGCACTGGCTTTCGGCACGCGCGTGACCTGCAGAACAGGACTAACACGTTCGGCCGTCCGTTCGCTTTGGAGGTATGTGATCCGATCGTCATGATCTTGCACAGAAGGAGTCGCGGCCATCGGTCGTGATGGAATTGTGCAATACAAGGGATGAGACCAATATGTTGACGGCGAATAACGCTGAGAATTGGCGAAGTAAGGCTGAAACTGCCGTATGGGGAACAATCTTCCTTGTAATTCAGGCCTTTGGTGCGTATCTTACAGTCTCGGCGAACAATTAGTCTCGCCGAGATTTCTGTTTTTGCCCAGGTGGTGGAATTGGCAGACACACTAGATTCAGGGTCTAGCGCTTGCAAGAGCATGCAGGTTCGACTCCTGTCCTGGGCACCAAACAGCGAAGAATGCAGATGATACACAGTGGATTTGAAAGGCTGCAGAGAGCGATGGCCAAGAAGGCGGCTTCGGAAGAGGCCGCCTTTTGTGTTCCGTTATGGAGAACTCTACCAACCTCCGCGCGATTCTCAAGGGGGAATCTGCATGATGTTCTTGAAAGCTTGCGCTTCAATTCGCACAGCTGTCCCACTATGTTGAACACCACCCGGACGAACCTCATGAACACAAGCCCGATTTGTCGCAGCCATATCTTCCTCATCTGTACAACCCTGGTAGCCATCGGTGTCATGACCGGATGTACGAAGACCCAATATGCTGTCGTCAGACCCCAGAGTGTTCCTGTAGATTGGAACATCAAAATGGAACGCTCCCCCGGAATCATGCGGTGCACAATCGACGACAAGGCAGTCATTGAGGCCTCCATTTCCATCGCCGCAGCCAACAGAGTCACAAGCGAATTCGGCGTCATGATGGTTGAAGATACGACACGACATATCGATGAAACCATCACGTATCAAGGAAAAGCAGTACGCATGTTGGGATATTGCGAAATGGTTGACGCAGGTCTCCAAGGTTGGCAATTTTACTATGAAATATCGATCTATGTGGAAGGCGAGAAAGTTGCGGTATTCGATTTTGACAAACAATTTGACACGAGGAAGAAGAACCCCGGATATTGGTCTCGGATAGGGGTCGATGAGTGACGGGCGAAGACTCCTCCAATGCACACACTATGAAAAGGCACACGAAATGACCGCGCAATCAAAGCAGCTCATGATCGCTGTCGCGACTGCAATAATTGCAGGTGCGTTGTTACTGGATTGCAGCCCTGCGACATCTTCCAGCATTTCGCTGGAATCTTCGCCTGAAATGTCGCGCTATCCGTACCGTGTGATAGTCTTCATCCCTATCTCCCATCCCCAACTCAAAGATCAAGAATGCGACATCCTAAGCGCTGCAACGGAGCAAACACTACAACGCCTCAGACCATCGAGCAGAGTACTTATGGTCGACAAAATCTCTTGGTTGACCTCGGGCGACATACGAAACCTGGGTTACTTCGCACGTAATCCTAAAGTCGTCGATAGCTTGACGGCAAAGACGCTGGCCAATATAGTTGATCGGGAACATGCCGATGCGATTCTGAGCGGAGAGCTTGCCTCGATCATATTTCAACCGGGAGATCGAGCTTCCACAAAAACAGTCCTTCGATATCAGATGGTATCGCTTCCCGAAATGCGCTCGTTGTGGACCCTATCTGGTGAAGCCAAAATGACAAAATCTGTCTTGGAATCGTCGGATCCGCCGTCGATCTACGAATGCGCAAGAATCGCCCATGAGAAGATACTTCAGTCTCTGCCTCTCTAGGCGAGAGGGTCAATGGCCGGATGCTGATGAATCCTCCTCCTGGTTCCGAAACGGGATCACGTGACTTATCCTAGAATCGTAGCGGTGCGGTAAAACCGCAACACGACACGGTAGACAGCAATATCTGGTCATTCAAAGCTACACGCTGGAATGAGAAAGCGGTAGCCTCTGTTGACTGCCAGCGGAAATGATTCCCCCCTCCTGTGCTGCTTTTGATCCGCACTTTTCGCAAGGATTTCTCACTCTCAAGATCTTGTGCTGATTTTCCTTCCGATTTAACTTGACATTCCAAGACCGAATCACCACATTTTGTCGTTAAAGTTAACGGTTAAGGAGCGACGAGCGTTTCTTATGAGATCAGTCGGCGACCTACCCAAGACTGGTTGGCCTTCGATTCCAACCGATAGCAGGAGCGGGTGTTGAGTCGCTCCTTCCCACGCATAGTTTTTCTCGCGGGATGTATCTGCGCCCCCCTCTCAGCTCAATGGTATGTCTCTCCCGTTGGAAACGACTCGAACCCCGGCACTATCACCCAACCATTCTTGACGATCCCCAAAGCCCATTCAGTCGCTCTCGCAGGCGATACGATCTACGTTCGGGGCGGAACGCATGAGCTGGGGGCTACCATCACACTGTCAAAGAGCGGGACCTCTGCTGAGATGTATCATCTGATCGCATATCCGGGTGAACGTCCGCTCCTCGATTTCTCCTCCATGGCCACGAGCAGCACCAATAGAGGAATTCGCGTCAGCGGAAGCTATTGGCGCTTGTACGGACTCGACGTACAGGGGGCGGGAGACAATGGGATGAACATGTCGGGTTCGAACAATATCGTGGAGTACTGTTCCTTCTTCGAAAACCGTGACAGCGGTGTGCAGCTCGACAACGGCGCTTCATCGAACCATTTCATCAACTCTGACTCGTATTTCAATACGGACCCGCTGTTCGAAAACGCCGATGGATTCGCTCCGAAGCTCACGGTCGGAAGCGGGAACCGGTTCACCGGATGCAGGGCTTGGCAGAACGCGGATGACGGTTGGGACGGTTACCTTCGCGGGACAAATGACGTGACGACGACCCTCGATCAGTGCTGGTCGTTCATGAACGGATACTTGAAAGACGGAACCCCAAGCCTTCCTAATGGCGATGGGAACGGATTCAAGATGGGGGGAAGCGACGACAAGCTGCTGCGCCACAACATGGTCCTCATTCGATGTCTTGCGTTCGACAACAGGGTGAAGGGGTTCGACCAAAACAACAATCGCGGAAGCATGTCGTTGATCAACTGTACATCGTACGGGAACGGAACGAACTACAGCATCCCCGGGCCGATCGACAGCGGGATGGTTGCTACACTGACAAATTGTGCTGTTTTCGGAAGCACGGGCACGATCATGGACTCTGCCACTCTCTCGACGAACAGTTGGATGAGCCCGTTCGTGGTCACCTCATCGGATTTTGCAAGCTTCGACACGACCGGCATGCGCGGTCCCCGAAATCCCGATGGCAGCCTTCCGCGGCTTCCATTCATGCGCCTCGCGGACGGGAGCGATCTCATCGACGCGGGAACCTCGGTCTCCCTGCCGTTCTTCGGGACGGGCATAGACATCGGATCGTTTGAATTCGATCCCAGCACGTTCGTCGCATCGAGTGGCGACATTCCGGACTATTTTGCGGTACTGCAGAACTATCCGAACCCGTTCAATCCCGTCACACACATCGACTACGCCATCCCTTCGGACGGCATCGTGACATTCCAGATTCACGATGTCATGGGAAGGCTGCTTCTTACCAGCTCCAACATGCACGAACAAGCCGGTCGATTCTCCTTGCGTTGGGAGGGCTCCGATACCGAAGGGCATGCCCTGCCGACTGGGGTCTACTTTGCCACGCTAAGGTTCGGCCGCGCCGCAAGGACGCTGAAACTCTTCCTTCTCAAATGAACCTCCGGTCGTCACGGAAACCGTCATTGTTCATTGATCTGCTTTGCGGATTGATGATTCTGTCCGCTTTCATGACCTCCGTCTTCGGTCAAACGGCGGCTAAGATTTCCGGGGTAGTACGGGATGCAGCTGCCGGCGAACCGCTCATCGGCGCAAACGTCGTGATCGTTGGAACCACCATGGGGGCATCAACCAATCTCGAGGGAGAGTTTTTCATCCTGAACGTCCCCCCGGGGAAGTACGACGTACAGGCTTCGTTCCTCGGGTATCAGCGGGTTTTGCAGCAGGGTGTTATCGCCAACAGCGGCAGGACGACCACGCTCTTTTTCACGCTGCATGAAGTGAGCATTGAGATGTCGGTTGTTATTATCGCGGCGACCAGGCCGGATGTGGAGTTGGAAAAGACTTCCACGAGTGAAATCATTCGGACAGACGATATTCGGCACATCGCAGGAATTCGGGATGTCGGCGACGCCCTCGGACTTGCCGCGGACATTACAGACGGTCATTTTCGCGGCGGGCGTTCCGGCGAAGAACTCTACACGCTGCAGGGGATGGGAATTACGAACCCCCTCGACAACTCCAGCGCCTTCCTGCCGATCATGAGCGCGGTGGAAGAGGTTGAGGTGATCACGAGCGGATTCGGGGCTCAGTACGGAAATGCCCAATCCGGAGTCGTGAACATCTCGATGAAAGAGGGAAAATCCGACCGGTGGCGGACCCGGGTCGAATCCCGGATGCGATCACCCGGCCGCAAACACTTCGGCCCCAGCGTCTACGACCCCGCCTCGAACCCGTATCTGGCGTTCCTTCTTAACACATCGGTCTGGAAAGGGGACAACGACGCCAATCGCTACTACACGCAGATGGCCGACCAGTTCTCGAGCTATTTCGGACTCGACACAACCTTGCGCGCACAGGTAGCCTATTCCCTCTGGAGATATCAGACCAAGCGCGACCTGGGTTTGACCTATGGAGAAGAGTTCGACAACTCGTTCGAGGCCGCGACAGGCGGTCCAATCGACGACGACAAGCGGATGTTCCTGGCGATGCGGTCGAACACGATCTGGCCGGTGTTTCCGACCGAGCGACCGAACGTTGAAGAACAAATCATGGGCAACATCGTCACCGACATCGGTTCGGAGACGTCGCTCCGTCTGAGCGGTGCGTACTCCCGGGAGTTCAGCAATATTTTTCCGAGTGCCAACAATCTGGGTTATTACAACTGGATGTGGGACCGGCTCCTCGCCATGCAGCAGCGCAAGACGACAAACACGCAGGTTGGACTGAGATTCACGCATGCGCTGAGCCAAAGCACTTTTTACGAAGTGAAACTGAACACGCTGCTTACCCACACGGTTCAGGGGTCTTCCGTCGCGCCGGATTATCTTCCTGATGACTTGCTCGGACTCCCAGAGTCGAATTTCAATCAGATGATCGCCGGGGTACGAACCGGACCGGACAGATTCACGTACGGGAATGGTCCGGACGCCTTCCGGGATGAAAACACGCGGACGATTTCACTCGAGGCAGCCTTCACGAGTCAAATCACGAATTCGCATTTGTTGAATGCGGGCATTCAGGTCAGTGCGTTTGGACTCGACATCCGAAACCGTGCGAACACGAGGAGCAACGACGGGATGACCCTCACGATGTATGAGGCGAACCCCTACGAACTGGGAGCGTACGTCCAGGATAAGATGGAATTTGAGGGAATGATCGCGAACGTCGGTTTGCGTCTAGACCTCTGGTCGCAGAACACAGACTATTATGAAGACCTGTTCTCCCCTTACCGATATTTCACGTCCGACACGACCTGGGGAAGGGACAAAGATCTTGCCCCGCGCGATCGAACTCCCGTTATCGGCCGCCCTCAGCCCAGGGTCGGTGTTTCTTTTCCCGTGACGACATCGACGGTCTTTCACCTGAACTACGGCTCGTTTCTCCAGCGCCCCTCCTTCCAATACATCGCTGCATCATCGTATAGTCAGGGCTCCGGTTTGCCCAACACGTTCGGCAATCCACGACTCCAACCCCAAACGACGAACAGCTATGACGTCGGGATCACTCAGGGATTGGGGGAAGGGTTCACGCTCGACGTCAGCGGATACTACAAGGATGTGAAGAATCTCATCCAACGTGCCTCGTATACTGACCGGGGCGGTGAGACGTACAACACCTATGTGAACCGGGACTATGCCGACATCCGCGGCTTTCGACTTTCGTTGAACAAGCGCAGGGGAATCTTCATCGGGACGGTGAACTATCAGTTCAGCGTTGCCACGGGGAAAAGCAGCACTCCCTTCAACGCCTCGCCGTCATACCGCGAGGAGCCCAATACCGGCGCGATCATAACAGACCTCCAAAATGTGCCGATCAAGGATATTCTCCTTGATTTCGACCGGACACACAACCTCATCGTCAATCTTGGCTTCATCACTCCGGAAGATTGGGGGCCGAGCGTACGCCATGTGTACGATTGGAGCTTTGGACTCCTCGTAGGACTCTTCACCGATTGGACGCCGACGGCTCTGACGTATACTCCTCTCGGAGACATCGCGTTGTCGACCAATTCGTTCGTACGAAGCGGACGACCGTATACATATTCCATCGGAGTGAAACTTATCAACAACAAGAGGAGCCCGTGGGAAACCGGAACGAATGTCAAAGTCTCCAAGCGAATCTCGGGGGTTGTGGGGACCAGCCTGTCGGTGTATTGTGAGATTTTCAATGTGTTCAACGACCGCATCCTCAATTATTCCTACATTTTTGACCAGTCGAACACGAATTCGGAATTCAACATCACAAGGTACGAGTTAAGCCCGATCAACGATCCCAACGGCCTTCGCTTTCTCAATGCCTCAAACGCCGCACCATTCCTGGTCGATCAGTCCTTTCTGATCTACGACAATGCGCCGCGCTCATACAATGTGGGGATCACCGTTGATTTCTGACCGGATTCTCGTTCTGGCAACGGCCGTGATCGTAGGCTTCGCAGCTTCGACCGATGCCCTCCGTTCACAGGCTCGCCGATACGAGATTCATCGCCGGGGAATGCTGCACCAAACGGTCTACAACACCGGCGAACTCGGTCGGCCGTATGACGACGGGAATACCGGAAGCACGCCGAATATTCCGTCGTTTGAATGGCCTGCCCGCTCCGCGATGTTTGTCGACGGAACTCCGTACAACGGTCAGTATAACTCTTTCGGGGCGGGTTTTTACATCTTCGCCACGAAGAACCTGGATTCGGCAAATCGATACACTGATATGTGCGGGGCTGTCTCGGACAACGACGGGAACGCCGGGGTTGTGGAAGGAGTGTTCAGCGAGCCGATCTCGATCACGAGGATGGAAAATTACCCCGTGCTTGCGGATGGTCGTCTCAACCCAATGTATGATCCCGACGAGGCGGAAGAAGTCATCGTATCGAAATGGCGGGCCCTGCAGACAAACGTGATCGTCACGAGAACAAGCCGGGCATGGAGCAATCCGGACTACGATGATTTCATCATATACGAATACGTGCTCGAAAACTCATCTTCCGATACGTTGACCGACATGATCGTCGCCTGGGGATATTCCCTTGCGGCATCGCTGTTCGGCAACGAACGCAAATTCAACCGTTGGTCCGAAGCGGATTTCCGGGCGCGCGACCAGTTCGCCCGCTACGACCTGACCAGATATCTGTCGTACAACCACGACCGGACCGGCAGCCCGGACGACCGGTATTTCAGTGTGTGGGCTCAATCGGGCAGATTCGGCGGCGGACTGAATTCTCCCCAAGCCGTGGGCATCTTCCCGTTGCACTACGACCGGGCTCACCTGGCTCTCCGGGGTCAAACGAACGCATTTGTCGCCCGATCGGATTTCCGGTATGTGTGGGACACTGAACTCAAAATGAAGCAGCCGTACATCAACCGGTATGAGAACGGGAATCTCTATCCCTCAAAGATCGGCAACTACGGATTCCTCGACTGTGTATCCCAGCGCAAAACAAGTCCGGTCTCAGGCATCGGGAACGACCCGGTGAATTTCCCCGCGTATTGGATCGGCCGGTCAAAGCCGTCGTGGACCATCGGTTCTCGTCAACCAGTTGGACATATTTACGGGTTTGGACCGTACACGCTAAGACCCGGACAGAAGATGACTATCGTATTGGCGGAGGTTGCAGGGTTCGGCGCGGGCACTGCAGAGGACAGTGTTTTCAAGGACATCGGCGGCGGAGCGGGTAGCGACGGTAACGATCCGGATCCCGGGATGCATCCCGTGCCGAGCCACTACGCAGAGATTCAGTATCCGGAGGCTGTCACTCCGAACGGCCCATCGCCGGTGATGGGCAGCAAATACCTGAGTATGTACCCGCTGCCCGCCTACGTGAACTCCAATGTCATCACCATTCGTGACGTCGCAGACCGCGCAATCCAGATGTATACCGGCGGTGTGTTGGTGAAACACGATACAACTCAATTCAAGCCGGAGAATACACCTTCGACAGGCGTGCTTCAGGCGCCGATCCCCTTCCCCGCCCCGGCGATCCGCGTCGAAAACACTCTCTCTTCCAGGAACAAGATCATGTGGAAGTCGTACGCCGAATCCTTCACTGCGACCAGACTGCGAGCACCACTGAGCCATTACGAGGTCATTCGGGCAGATCACCCATTGGACCGATGGAAGGAGATCGATAGCGTCGGCATTCAGGATCCCCGGTTTTACACCTCGCAGGACTCCACGTACATGGTTTCGGACAACAGCAGTGCACTTCTTGAGGCGTACTACTACGCGGTCGTATCTGTCGATGCGCTCGGAGGTCGGAGCGGCATGACGAATATGACGCTGCACGAAACGCAATTGCCCGCCGCACCCACCATGGACAAGGTGTATGTGGTACCGAATCCCTTGATCGTTTCCTCCGGTTTCACGGGCGCTTCACCTTCCGGGGATATCAACGATCGTATCGGATTTTTCGGACTGCCAAAGCGTGCAACGATACGGATCTACTCCTACAGCGGCCAGTTGATCAATACGATAGAACATGATGTTGACAACTACACAGCTGCCTGGTATCAAGTGACACGGAACAGCCAGTTGCTTGCTTCTGGAGTGTATTTCTTCATCGTCGACGACGACCTGGGCAACAGACGCCACGGAAAATTCGTCGTCATTCATTGACTACCATGTATTCTGTGCGAACGATATCGCGGGCTCATGTGATCGTGCTTGTCATGGCGCTGGTCGCGTTTCCGACGGCGGCTCAGAAGGTAGGCACCACGTCCATGCAATTCCTCAAGGTCATGCCCATCGCAAGGGCCGCCGCAATGGGTGAGGCCTATGCCGCACTCGCGAACGGGGCAGACGCCGCCTTCTGGAATCCGGCAGGTCTGGCCTCTACCACCGGCTTCGAACTTTCCACAACATACATCGACTGGCTGTTCGACACCCGGCAAGGAGCTCTGGCCGGTGCTTTGTCGCTAGGCAGTTGGGGATCTGCGGGAGTTCAGGTCCAGTACGTCGACTACGGAGTGTTCGAAGAGGCGAGGGCAGACCTCGCCACTCTCACGCAAACGCCATATCCGGGACTTACGGGCAGGCAGTTCCGACCGTTCACGATGTTGGTTGGGGTAAGCTTCGCCCGAAGTCTTACGACGAAATTCTCCACAGGCATGAGCGTCAAGTTCGCCCACGAAACACTGTATCGGCAAAGCAGTGTTGCCATCGTGAACTCCCAGGGGATGACAGAGACGGTGAATACGTATGCAAACGGGGTGCTGTTTGATTTCGGACTCCAATACCTGACCGGATTCCGAACCGTTCGCATTGGCGCCACAGTTCAGAACTTCGGTGCATCTCTTCAATACGCAAAGGAGTCGAGTCCGGCTCCCCTCCTCTTCCGGCTCGGCATCGCAGCGGAACTTGCAGGGGCGAACAGTCTGCTCCTTCCCGATGAAGAAGGCCGGCTGACCGCGGCGTTCGACATCTTCCAGCCAAATGACTACGGCCAGCAGATGCACGCCGGCTTCGAATATGATTTCGCGGGAACCGTCGCCGTCAGAGCGGGCTATAAGTTCAATTACGATGTCGAAGGCCTCACGCTGGGAGGCGGAATCCGGCATGACATCGGCGACCTGATCTTGTCCGTCGATTATGCGTACGGCGCAATGGGCGAATTCCTTGGAATGTCACATCGATTCAGCGTTGGAGTGATCCACCAATGAAAACCCGCCTGCACTTGCGGCTCGATATCTTGTCGATCGTTGCGGCGATGTTCTGGAATGGTGGAAATGTCTATGCCCAGGGGTACGGTTCCCCTTTGACGATCCAGGGGCTGAGCCGCCTCTCCGTCCATTCTGCCGCCGCCTCCATGGGAGGTATTTCCACCGGCCGCACGGGCGAGGCATCATCGATGTTCACGAACCCCACTTCCTTGCGAGGGCTCGAAGGAATTCAGGTCTCGGTTGGCGGTTTTTCCATCGATGAACGGCAGCAACAAGATCAGCAATGGTTTCCGATGCGGAGGTTCCCGACGTTCAGCCTGATGATGGAAGGACTTCTGGACAGCATTCCGGCTCCCGACTACACGGAAAGTCCCGACGAAGGATTCGGGCCTGAAGATTCGATCCCCCGGCCGTTTGATTCCATACGGCCCAACTGGGCACGCTCCAGTCATCGCCGATTGCCTACGGAGCTTCTCGTTGCAGCACCCTTCGAGCTGGGAGGCTTCAAAGTCGCGGCAGGACTCGGAATGGTGCAGTATGCCTCGCTCGACCATGCGTATCAGAACAACAACGTCCTTTCCCCTTCGATCGGAAGCCAGCGTCCGACCGGCGTGCCCTTGCCGCTCAACGGAGAGGAAATTCCCGTCCTGTGGTCGCAGGCCCTCCAGTCACGAGAAGGGGCGATCTACGGATACGGCGGTGCGGTTTCAGTTTCTGTTACTGAAAACCTCGCAGTCGGCATGAGCGGATCGTATCTCCGTGGCAAGACCGATGACTTCGAAACAACGACCGTGCGAGGGCGGATCAGGTTCGGGAACAACAGCGGCGTTTATTACTACAAACTCGACTCGATTTATTCGGTGCTCCAATCGGTCGGAACTTCGACCTTCACAGGATACGACTTTGGACTTGGTGCCGCCTATGCAGGACGCACTGTCACACTTAGTCTGTCGATCAGACCTCCAACGAGCATCGAACGGTCAGCCCGCAGTACCCGCACTCATGATACGACGGGCGGCGTTCGTACGTCGAACCTCTCCATAAGAGACAGGATCACCTTCCCATGGAGAGGTACGGCCGGAATCTCTCTCGCCGTGAGAGAGGATTTCCGACTCGCCTTCGAGTACGATTATCGTCCGCTGATGTCAGCAGAGTACGAGGATCCCTCGGGCACCGTCACAAACCCCTGGCTCTCCGCGAACTCATTCCGAGTCGGAGGTGAATATTCGCCGGTATCGTGGGCCGTCCTCCGGGCCGGTTATCGGTCCGAGTCAGAGGTCTTCGAATCGGAAGGAAACCCGCTCATCGGCGACCCTGTCAGGTATTCCGTGTTTACAGCGGGGATTGGCTTGCGTGTCTTCGGAGCGAGGCTAAATCTGGGTTATGAATTTTCTTCCATCACGTATGAAGATCTTTGGCAGACGAATGCGAATCTGAACAGCACGACGCATGAGAGGATCATCGCCGATGTCACATATACTCTTTTCTAGCGACCGCTTGCGCATTTTTCGTGGCGGCGTAAGCGGCACCAAACCTCATCCGCCTCCCTGACGAGGTTCTTGGCCTCAAGTCAACTACATTTTGTGCGAACTTTCACAGAAAGGGACCTGCAATGAGTACTTGGAATCGCACCTTCGCGGTCGCCATGTTGATTGCACGTACAGCAGGTTTGCTGTCGGCGCAATCTGCAAACGACTATCGGACCGCCGCAAGCGGCGTTTGGTCCACAACGTCCACGTGGGAGAGATATTCCGGGACGCAATGGGAAGCGGCGACGACTTCCCCCGATTCGGGAGCAGGGCAAATCACCGTTCTGGCGGGCCACAGCGTTTCGATCACGAGCGCTCTCGCGGTCGATTCCCTACAAATACTCGGGAACGGAAGCGTTACTATCGCCGCTGGAGTGACCGTATCGGTCCCGATCAATAACGGATTGAATGGAATCGACGTCGATACGCTGGGGACTTTGACAGTGAACGGCACGATTGTCTGTCAAGGCCGCGTATCCGGATCGATCGGAGCCATAGTCTTCGCCAACGGCAGTATGTATGACCATGCCCGAAACGGAGGGGACGCGCCGAGAGCCGTCTGGCAAACCGGGTCTACGATGAAACTGACGGGAGTGACAGGCAATTCCCCCTCAAACATGAATCAGGACTTCTACAATCTCGTCATTGACTGCGCGGGATTGACCGCAAACCTGAATTTGGGAATGAGCGGGAATACGATACAGGGAGACATTACCGTCCTGCGGACCGGAGCCAGCAACCGGTATTATCTGACCAGTCCAGCAGCTTTCGTCTACCCAATCACAGTCATGGGCAATATCTACGTTCGCGGCGGTGTCTTTTCCACGAACGGCTCCAGCAGTGCGGGTCACATTATTGTGCACACGTACGGCAATATCATCGTCACCGCAGGAAACTTCGGATGCAGTAGAGGGAGCGGGACGTCGGTCTCCTGGTTTCTGTATGGCGACACGATGTCCATTTCGAACGCTACACTCCATAACTCGACGGGTTCGCCGGACAGGGTGCAAAAATTCATCTTCTCGAAACAGGGAACAACACAGTTAAGATTCTCGAACGTCACCTACGGAACCGGCGGTACAAGTCCGATCACGCTTCAGGTCAGCAAAGGAACGACTCTCGATATCGACACTTCGCACCTCGCCAGCAACAGTACCGGCAGCTTCATCCTTGACAGCGGGGCAGTTCTCGTCTCTGCACACAACGGCCCCGGTAACGAGGGGAACATCGAATATCTCGCAGATCTGGGGGGTGGAAATTCTTTTGTGAACATTAACGCCACAACCGGGACAGGCAAAACGACTGTCAAGGCGTTCAAGGGACCGCACCCGAACATGTACGACCCCTTGAAGGGGCTCCAACGATATTGGACGGTCACGGCAGACGCTGGAATCACGGAAGCCACGATGACCTTCTATTATTACGACCTGGACCCTGTCGGCACAGAAGTGAGGGGAACGGAAACAGTGTATAAGGCGCTTCGCTACGGAGGAGTCGGTAGCGGATGGAGTACAGTCACGGGGAGCGTTGTCGACGATTTCTTTGATTTTGTCACCGCAACCGCCATCACCAGCGTCGCCGCCGACTGGACCGTAGGAGAAGCCGCTTCTGTGGGCGTGGCATCGCCCAATGGGCCTGCAATACCCGATGTGTTTTCTGTCGACCAGAATTACCCGAATCCGTTCAACCCGAGCACGTCCATCCGGTATCACATCCCGGAAGCGACTCTCGTCACGATTCGCCTGTTCGACGTCCTTGGGCGGGAAGTCGGTCTTCTCCTGAACGAAGAACACGAGGCCGGTTCTTATACAACACAATGGAACGCCGCGGGGTTTTCGAGTGGAATGTACTATTGCAGCGTCATGGCCGGCGACGATGTTAAGATCATTAAGCTTGTTCTCTTGAAGTAACGAAGACATGCACTCAGAACAATATCCCGAACGCCCGGAAACGAGGGAGATGTCGATCCGCATGGGTCTGTCACTTTGTGCCGTTCTCTTTCTCCTTGCGGATCATCCCCTCGTTTCCCAGGTTCTCGCTTTTCCCGGAGCGGATGGCTTCGGGAGATTCACAACGGGCGGGCGCGGCGGCGTGGTCTGTGAAGTGAACAACCTCAACGATGACGGTCCAGGCAGCTTCCGGGCCGCCATCCAAACGAAGGGCACGCGGACGATCGTCTTTAGAGTGTCGGGCACTCTCTCGCTCGAGTCGGACCTGGTCATAAGGCACGGAGACTTGACGATCGCGGGCGAGACCGCTCCCGGTGGAGGCATTTGTGTGCGCAATTATCCGACGATCATCGAGGCTGACAACGTGATCATTCGCTTCATGCGGTTCAGGCTCGGTGACGAGAAACGACAGGCGGCGGATGCCATGAGTGCCATAGGGCGGCGGGACATCATTGTCGATCACTGTTCCTTCAGCTGGGGCATGGACGAGGTGGCGACGTTCTATAACAATGAGAACTTCACCTTGCAGTGGTCGATCGTGTCTGAAAGCCTCGACAGCTCATACCATCCGAAGGGCAAACACGGCTATGGCGGCATCTGGGGCGGTTACCGGGCCACGTTCCATCATAACCTGCTCGCACATCACTCAAGCCGAAACCCCCGGTTTCAGGGGGGACGATGGGAAGGTTGGGAAAAGAAAGAAGAGGTCGACTTCAGGTACAACGTGGTATTCAACTGGGGATTCGAATGTGCGTATGGCGGCGAGTCCGGCAAACAGAACATCGTGGCGAATTACTTCAAACCCGGGCCGGCCTCGGTCCATCCCCGGCGCTTTCTCTCCCCCAGTGATGGGAATGGCCGGTGGTACATCGCCGAGAATTTTGTGTCCGGGTACCCGGAGATCACGCAGGACAACACTCTCGGAATCGAGAAGAAATACGGAGAGCAACTTCTGGTCTCCTCTCCGTTCATTTCCGAGATGAGCGCGACCGAGACTGCGGGGCTCGCGTATGATGCGGTACTCCGGTGTGCGGGGGCCACTCTCCCCCGCCGGGACTCGGTCGACGTCCGGATCCTTGCCGAGGTTGCGACCGGGATTCCGACCTACGGCGATGCCTCTTACGCCCTTGATCATCCCAAGTTGTCACGTTCGAAACCTCTCGGGATCATCAATTCTCAGTCAACCGTCGGCGGATGGCCTCGCCTTTCCTCCGAACCTCCTCCTGCGGATTCGGACCGTGACGGTATCCCGGATTCCTGGGAACAACGACACGGACTCGACCCCGCAAATGCGGATGACGGCCGTGTGATCACGCGGAGCGGATACACGAACCTCGAACTGTACCTTCACGATCTGGCATCTTCAAGACCATGAACATTTCCCGAATCACAGTCCCTGTCGCAGCGTTCCTTATCCTTATGAACCCGATAGGATCTTGTGCTCAACAGCAAAGTCGGGTTCGAGGCTGGGAGGATCTCCCCAGGATCATGGAATCCATCACACCGCCTGCATTCCCCGACCGGTCTTTATCCATCCTCGCATTTGGCGCGGTTGGCGACGGGTCGACTGACTGCACTCGTGCTTTCAGGAGTGCAATCGATTCATGCAGTGCGGCGGGTGGCGGGAGGGTCATTGCACCGGCCGGAAGATACCTGACCGGGGCGATTCACCTGAAATCGAATGTCAATCTCGTCGTCCAGAAAGATGCCGTCGTACTCTTCAGCACGGACCCGAATGATTACCTGCCGGTCGTGTACACCCGGTGGGAAGGGGTCGAGTGCATGAACTATTCGCCCTTGATCTACGCATACGAGCAATCGAATATCGCGGTGACCGGCGAAGGAACACTCGACGGTCAGGGAGCCAGCAACAACTGGTGGTCCTGGAACGGAAAGGAAATATACGGTTGGAAGGAAGGGATGCCGAACCAGCGGGCTGCACGTAAGCAGTTGTTTGAAATGGCAGAACAGGGGATACCGGTGGCACAAAGAGTGTTTGGAGACGGGTTCTATCTTCGTCCGAACTTTTTCCAACCGTACAAATGCACCAACATCCTCGTCCAGGGCGTGACATTTCGGGACTCTCCGATGTGGTTCCTCCACCCTGTACTGTCCAGGAACATCAGCATACTCAACGTGACCGTTGTGGGTCTTGGCCCCAACAATGACGGATGCGACCCCGAGTCATCGAGCGATATTCTCATTCAGGGATGCCTGTTCGATACGGGAGACGATTGCATTGCGATCAAAGCCGGGCGGAACGCCGACGGCCGCCGCCTCGCAATGCCGAGTGAGAACATCGTAGTGCGCAACTGCACCATGAAGGATGGCCATGGCGGCGTCGTCATCGGAAGCGAGATGACCGGCGGTGTCCGGAACGTGTTCGCAGAAGACTGCCGCATGGACAGTCCGAACCTTGACCGCGCATTGCGAATCAAAACGAATGCGGTGCGCGGAGGTGTCGTTGAGAACGTGTTCTTCAGAAACGTGACGATCGGACAGGTCAAGGAATCCATTCTCATGATCAACTACTACTACGAGGAGGGTGACAAGGGATCGTTCCTCCCAACCGTCCGTAACGTGGTAATGGAAAACGTCGTGAGCAGCCGGAGCGAATACGGGGTCTGGATCAAGGGTTTCCCGAATGCACAGCCGTCCGACATCATCCTTCGTGATTGTACGTTTGGCAATGTTGAGAAGGGAAACCTCATCGAGAATGCCAAGAGTGTCATGTTCACAAATGTGCGGATCAACGGAGAACTCACCACCAAATGACTCCGAAAAGATCAATCCCTGACGTCGCTGTTCTCGTTTTTTCATTCTTGTTCTTCCCCGACCTCGTTTGTGCTCAGGACCCGGGGCTCGGATTGCCCGCACCCTCAAAGAATGCCTGGTCGGTTCAAATGGCCGAGTCATTCATTGCCCGCAACCGTGATTCCATTTCGTATCCCGATTCCAAACGACCTGAGAGGTGGGATTACGAGCAAGGAGTGATCCTCGAAGCGTTGAAGCAGGTGTGGAAGGCGGGAGGCGACGAACGCTATCTCGAGTACCTTCGAAGGAGCATCGATCGATTCGTCGAAGACGACGGTTCGATCCGGACGTACGAGTTCACATCCTACAACCTCGACAACATTAACACCGGCAGACAAGTGCTGTTCCTGTTTGAACGGACGGGATTGCTGAAATACCGTGCCGCGGCCGAAACTCTCCGCTTTCAATTACGGCAACATCCCCGAACACTTAGCGGAGGCTTCTGGCACAAGAAGATCTATCCCTACCAGATGTGGCTAGACGGAATTTACATGGCAGAACCATTCTATGCCCGTTGCTCGGCCATGTTCGGGGACACTGCGGCATTTGAGGACATCGCTCATCAGATCATCGAGATCGAGCGGAGAACGCGCGACCCAAAAACGGGATTGTTGTATCACGGCTGGGATGAAAGCCACCACCAGCGGTGGGCAGATACGGCGACCGGATGCTCGCCCCATTTCTGGGGCCGGGCGATGGGTTGGTACGCCATGGGAATTGTCGACGTTCTCGACGTCTTCCCGTCGAACCATCCCAAACGACCTGCATTGCTTTCCGTTTTCAAGCGGGTTATCGATGCAATCGCCGCGTACCAGGACGCCGAATCGGGCGTTTGGTATCAGGTTCTCGATCAGGCCGACAGAAAAGGAAACTATAAAGAAGCCTCCTGTACCGCGATGTTCGTCTACGCCATCGCAAAGGGGGTTCGCATGGGATACCTCGACCGTTCGGCGCGTGCGATCGCGGAGAGGGGCTTTGAAGGAATGATCGACGAGTTTGTGACAAAGGACGCAGACGGACTCCCGAACCTGAATCATGTCTGTTCGGTATCCGGACTCGGAGGGAATCCGTTCCGAGACGGGAGTTTCGAGTATTATGTCGGCGAACCCCAGAGAACGAACGACCTCAAAGGTGTCGGTCCATTTATTCTAGCGGCTGTGGAACTGGGAAAGTAATCGCAGAGGACTGGTGCAATATTCCGGTTTGAAGCGATGACATTGCACCAACTGACTGAAAAGACAAGGCACTACCATGAACCCGTTTAGGCTGAACGACGACCGCTATTTCGACCCGGATCCCCAAGTACGTTCTCTTGCGAGGGATCTCTATGAACGCGTCAAAAACCTTCCCATCGTAAGCCCCCATGGTCACGTGGACCCGGCATTGTTCGTCCATAATTCTCCGTTTCCGAATCCGACGGAACTCTTCATAACGCCCGACCACTACCTCTTTCGGATGCTGTATTCTCAAGGGATATCGATGGAGAGTTTGGGCGTTCCGAAAAAGGACGGGTCACGGGCAGAGACGGATGCGCGGAGGATCTGGCAACTATTTGCAGACAATTACTTCCTGTTTGCAGGGACCCCGTCGCAAGCCTGGCTGCAGTATGAGTTATATGTAGTGCTCGGGGTTCCTGATCCACTCACCGGCGGAACTGCACAGCGGGTCTTTGACTATATCAGCGAAGTCCTCCAGACCCCCGCTTTCCGTCCTCGTGCACTGTACGACCGATTCCGCATTGAGATGCTGGCGACCACCGATGCCGCAACTGATACGCTCGATCACCACAAGACGCTTCGGCGCGACATTTGGAAGAACGGGGTCGTCCCGACCTTCCGCCCGGATGGAGTGACCAACCTCCTCGACCCAAACTGGAAGAAGAACATTGCTCTGCTTGGGAAAAGGGTCGGCAAGGAGATCCGCACGTTTGCTGCGTTTGTGAAGGCGCTTGAAGAACGTCGGGAATTTTTCAAAAAGATAGGCGCGAAGGCCACGGACCATGGGATTTTGTCACCTTACACACACCGGCTGACCACAGCGCAGGCCTCCGCCCTGTTCTCGAAGGCCCTGAAGGGAAAGGCCACACCGAAGGATGCTGCGGCATTCACCGGTCATATGCTCATGGAGATGGCACGCATGAGCGTAGAGGATGGATTGGTGATGCAAATCCATCCCGGAGCAGACCGCAATCACAATGCGGCGGTTTACCATGTCTACGGTCCCGATAAGGGTGCCGACATTCCGATCGCCACCGAATACACGAACAACTTGCGGGAACTCCTGAATGCGTACGGCAACGACCCGCGGTTCTCCGTGGTCGTTTTCACGCTCGACGAGTCGGCCTATTCCCGCGAGCTCGCCCCGCTCGCCGGACATTATCCAGCCATGAAACTCGGACCTCCGTGGTGGTTCCACGATAGTATCAACGGCATGAGGCATTTCCGCGAACGCATCACTGAGACGGCCGGATTCTACAACACCGTCGGGTTCATCGACGACACACGTGCGTTCCTCTCGATTCCCGCCAGACATGACCTGAGCAGACGTGTGGATGCGAACATACTGGCAAACCTCGTGGTCCGGCACATTCTCACGAGGACGGAGGCCGAACAGATCGGCAGCGACCTTGCCTACAATCTCGTCCGCAAGGCCTATCGCATTGACACGAAAGGCATATCATGACTTCGATAGAACGGCTTGTCGGGCAACCGGACGAGCTGGCGAAGAACGGACATTCTCTTATTCCCGTGGTCTCCGGATCCGCATCGCTCCAGGTATACCCGCACTCCCTGCGCTCATCCGGACCGATGCTCTTCTTTGTTGCCCGGCAGGGACCACAGAAATCTTTGTTCATCTATTCGCCGTCGGGCCTCACCGGGGCTGCAGCGAATCTTGTGGGAGAGCCATTTCCCACCGGACCCCTGCAGGGCAGCATGCGTTGCTGTCCCCTCGTCCACGGGAACGCCAGGATCATCCAGACGATCTTTTCATTTACACAACCGGCCGTTGTGGGCTTGCGACAGTCATTCGGGTTTGGCGACCGGCTCGGCATAGCAAATCCCGGCCATGTGCGGTCGCTCACGGGAAGCTCCTTTTTCCCCGTGCTCGCGCAGCAGTCCATTCGGGAATTGACGCGCACGAAGCGTGAGGCAGAGGATGTCATGGACGCTGCGGTCTGGGCGGTTTTTCAAGAGGGTTATACCTCAGGTTTTGGCGCCGACGCCGACCATTTGAAAACAACCGCCGATATCGACCGCATGGTCAAAGCAGGATTTACGATGTTCACGTTCGACCCGAGCGAACACGTGGTCAACGCAGCGGACACGATGTCTGTGGAAGGGCTCGCAAAGCGGGCGGCCTCTCATCCGTGGGCAGACCTCAACGACAACATTGCAGCAATGGTTGCCCGGTACGAAGGCAAGACGGTGGTTATATCGAAAGCATTCACGATCACCCCAGACCGCCAGGAAGTACTTCGGGCGGTCGTGAAATACGGAGGTTCGCTCGCCCACATTCGGCGTTTGAACGATCACCTCCTGCAGTCATACCCGGGTCACCCACGCGAGGTCGAAGTATCGGTCGATGAAACGGAGTCGGTCACGTCGCCGTTCGAACATTTTTTCATGGCCTCCGAACTTCAGCGGCTCAAGGTCGAGATCGTCAGCCTCGCACCGCGTTTTGTGGGTGAGTTCGAGAAAGGAATCGACTACAAAGGGACGCTCGACGTCTTTCGAACGGAGTACCTCCGGCATGTCGAGATCTCGGACTTTTTCGGGTCACACAAGATCAGTTTTCATTCCGGCAGCGACAAGTTCGGCGTCTACGAGACAGTCGGAAAGACCGGCCGGGGAAAGATACATGTGAAAACGGCCGGGACCAGCTACCTGGAAGCGCTCAAAGTCGCAGCGTTACAAGACGCCGGGCTTTTCCGGGAGATCCTGGATTTCTCTACCGGACTCTTCGAGCAGGAGAAGGCCTCGTATCACGTGTCGGCCCGACTATCGAACGTGAAGAAGGGGGCTTCGTATTCGGATTCAGAACTTCCCACACTATTCGGGTCGGATGATATCCGTCAGGTGTTGCACGTGACTTTCGGGAAAGTCCTGACCTCCGCTGGACCGGACGGGAAGAGCCTCCTCTTCAGAGACCGTCTGATGGCATGTTTGGACACGCACGAGGATGTTCACTATGATATCCTCGTAAAACATTTCAAGCGCCACCTGGACCCATTGGAGTCCTTAGCGAAACGTTGAGGTACACGTTTCATCTTGCACTTTTTCACCTTTCGCAGATAACGACATGAACCGATCCGACATCGGCCTCATTGGCCTTGCAGTCATGGGCGAGAACCTCGTCCTCAACATGGAAAGCAAAGGATTTACCGTCTCTGTCTTCAATCGAACCGTCGCAAAGGTGGACCAATTCATCAGCGGCAGGGCTCGGGGGAAGCGCATCATCGGTACCCGATCGATCGAGGAGTTTACACGTTCTCTCATGACACCGCGAAAGATCATGCTGATGGTGAAAGCAGGACGACCTGTCGATGAGTTCATCGAGCAGCTTCTTCCCCTCCTGGAAAAGGGAGACATTATTATCGACGGAGGAAATAGTCACTACCCCGACTCCACGCGGCGAACCGAGTATCTCGAAGGCAAAGGATTTCGATTCGTCGGGACGGGCGTATCGGGAGGCGAAGAAGGCGCTTTGCTCGGTCCTTCCATCATGCCCGGCGGTTCGCCGTCGGCCTGGGAACATGTGAAGCCGATCTTCCAATCGATCGCTGCAAAAGTGAACGACGGCACCCCTTGTTGTGATTGGGTGGGAGAAAAGGGAGCCGGGCATTTTGTCAAAATGGTGCACAATGGCATTGAATACGGCGACATGCAGCTCATCTGTGAAGCATATCTGCTGATGAGGGAGTATCTGGGAATGACCGCAGATGAAATGTCGGGCGTGTTTGCGGACTGGAACCGAAGGGAGTTGGACAGCTATCTTGTCCAGATTACGGGCGAGATCCTCGCACACAAGGATGTGGACGGCTCTCCACTTGTCGACAAGATCCTCGACACGGCGGGTCAAAAAGGGACGGGCAAATGGACCGGTGTAGCCGCCCTCGATCTGGGCATTCCCCTGACGCTTATCGGAGAAGCCGTCTTCGCGAGGTGCCTCTCCGCCGTCAAAGAGGAACGGGTCAAAGCATCACGCGTCCTGAGCGGCCCAAAGCATTCCTTCACCGGGAACCGCGGGGAGTTTCTCGCCGACCTCGAAAAAGCGCTCTATGCCTCGAAACTCGTGTCCTACGCCCAGGGATATACGCTCATGGCGGCCGCAGCGCAAGAGTACGGATGGAACCTCAACTATGGAGGCATTGCGCTGATGTGGCGGGGAGGATGCATCATCCGGTCGGCGTTCCTCGGGAGGATCAAAGAAGCGTTCGACAAGAATCCCCGTCTGAGCAACCTGCTTCTCGACCCCTTCTTTACGGAGAAGATGGATGACGTGCAGGGGGCATGGCGAAAAGTCGTGGCCTCGGCATTCTCGAACGGCGTTTGGATACCCGCCCTTTCGACCGCGCTGGCATATTACGACGGACTGCGGAGCGAACGCCTGCCTGCGAACCTCCTGCAGGCACAGCGGGACTACTTCGGGGCTCACCAGTACGAACGGATCGACAAGCCAAAAGGGGAGTTTTTTCACACGAATTGGACAGGACGGGGAGGCGACACCGCCTCGACCGCGTATACGGTGTAACCAGCAGTTCCGGAAGGACAACTTTCTCCAGCTTCGAAAGGATATCGCATGCAGCAGGACGGCGAGAGGTCTACCGTAAGAACAAGCCCAAAGGTCGGCTATTTCCGCTGGATGATCTGTGCCCTGCTTCTCTTTGGAGCGATCATCAATTACGTCGACCGGCAGGTCATCGGCATTCTCAAGCCGACGCTGATGCAAACTTTCGGCTGGACGGATGAACGCGTCTATTCCTCGATCGTCTTCTGCTTCCAGCTTGCATATGCGATCGGCTTCCTTTTCGCAGGACGATTCATGGACAAGGTGGGTGTCCGTCGCGGTTTTGCCGCGGCCGTCACGCTGTGGAGCATTGCCGCCGTTGCTCATGGAGCCGCAACATGGTTCGAAGGATGGAACTTTTCCGTCATCAACCTGGATGCGTCGACCGGGTTCACGTTCGTTACCCTCTCCGGCGCCGCCGTCGGCCTAGCGCTTGCGAGGTTTGCGCTCGGTCTTGGAGAATCGGGCGCCTTCCCGGCATCGATCAAGACCGTCGCAGAGTGGTTCCCGAAAAAAGAACGGGCACTGGCAACGGGAATTTTCAATTCTGGAACAAATGTCGGTGCCCTGGTTACGCCGCTCGTTGTCCCGTCGATTGCTCTCTACTGGGGATGGGAGTACGCTTTCTACATTACGGGCGGCCTCGGATTCCTGTGGGTCGGCTGGTGGCTGTGGGCCTACAAGTCACCCGACGACCATCCACGTTTGAAGAAGGCTGAGCTCGACTATATACGTAGCGACCCGGCTGACCCAGTGGCAACCATTCCGTGGCGCAGTCTCCTCGGTCACAAGCAGACATGGGCGTTTGCACTTGGCAAGTTTATGACCGATCCCATCTGGTGGCTGTATCTGTTTTGGATCCCTGATTTTCTCCATCGTAACCACGGTCTCGACCTGCATTCGATCGGGCTTCCGCTTATTGTCATCTACATCGTCGCCGATGTCGGAAGTATCGGCGGGGGCTGGCTGTCATCTGCATTCTTGAAGCGTGGATGGACGCCGAACCGGGCGCGCAAGACGGCGATGCTCATCTGCGCACTGGCTGTCGTGCCCGTGACGTTCGCCGCGAACGCGACTGAACTTTGGCTGGCTGTCGGCCTCGTCGCAATCGCAGCCGCGGCCCATCAGGGCTGGTCGGCAAACCTCTTCACGCTTACGTCGGACATGTTTCCGAAGGCAGCGGTTGGTTCCGTCACCGGAATCGGAGGAACAGCGGGCGCACTTGGCGGGATGTTCATCGCGATGTTTACAGGCGCACTCCTTCAGGCAACGGGCAGTTACGTTCCTGTCTTTATCATCGCCGGTTCTACGTACTTGGTGTCGCTCGCGGTCATTCACTTTATCGTGCCTCGTCTGGAACCTGCAAAGATCGAAATCGGAGCCACACCAACCCACATATGAGTAAACGACCATGACCAGTTTTCTTGAGGATCAATTCGGATTGAAGGGGGCTGTGGCCGTCGTGATCGGCGGCAGCGGCGTGCTGGGCGGGAGCATGGCGGTCGCCCTCGGTCGTGCGGGCGCGAATGTGGCGGTCGGCTTCAGCGGCAATGCCGACAAAGCAGGCAATCACGCCCGAACGATCACGGAATCCGGAGGCTCGGCGATCACCGTGAAAACCGACGCAGGGTCTGAATCCGGCCTACGGAAGGCATTGGCGAAAGTGCTGGAAACTTGGGGCAAAGTCGACATTGTCGTGAATGCGCCCGGCGTGAATTCACCCACGCCCGTGTTCGACATCCCCGATGAAGAATGGTCCAAGATCATCGACACCAACCTCAGGGGAGTGTTCTACTCGTGCAGGGTCTTCGGGAAACAGATGATCGAGCAGAAGACGGGGGGCAGTATCATCAACATCTCCTCCGTCTCATCGGAACTGCCCTTGTCGCGGGTTTTCACGTACTCGATCTCAAAGGCCGGAGTGAACAATATGACGCGCTTCCTCGCACGGGAATGGGCTCCGCATGGAGTCAGGGTGAACGCGATCATGCCGGGTTTCTTCCCCGCTGAGCAAAACAGGAAGATCCTCACCGAGGAACGGCGCAACATGATCTTCGGCCATACGCCAATGGGACGCTACGGCGAACCCCACGAACTGTCCGGCGCTCTTCTGTGGCTGGCTTCGCGGAATGCTTCTTCATTTGTGACTGGCGCGATCATTCCGGTCGACGGCGGCTTCACGTCCATGACCATCTGAAAAGCTGAAAGGTCCAGCGTTCCGTGAACATCGTCATCGATAGCAAGAACCCAAATGCCGAAATGCTCTTCGGACACCTTGGGAACGTTTGCCTCCTCCCCACGGCCGAGATCACGGCCGACTCAGTTCGCGATGCTGACGTCCTCGTCGTACGCTCGGAGACCAAGGTCGGAAGAGACTTGCTGGACGGGTCGAAAGTCCGATTCGTCGGGACGGCAACCATCGGAACCGACCACATCGACCAGGAATATCTGAAAGCCAAGAATATCGGATTCGTGAGCGCCCCGGGCAGCAATTCCAATTCCGTCGCAGAATACGTCGTGGCGGGCATGCTTCTGCTCGCCGTTCGAACTGGAACACCGCTGGCGAGGCAGACCATCGGCGTCGTCGGGGTCGGGAACGTCGGATCAAAAGTTGCGCGCATGGGTTCAGCGCTCGGCATGACGGTGCTTCAGAACGATCCTCCATTGGCTCGTTCGACCGGCGACGTCGGATATCTCCCGCTCGAATCGCTGATGAATGCTGACATCATCTCCCTTCACGTGCCACTGACAACAGCGGGCAACGATCCGACACGGCACCTGTTCGACAGCGACCGCATCTCGCGAATGAAGCCCGGAGCTGTGCTCTTCAACACATCGCGCGGAGCCGTGGTGGACACTGCCGTGCTGAAAACCGCTCTTGCACAGAATCGGCTCTCGGGTGCCGTGCTCGACGTCTGGGAAGGGGAACCTTCCATCGATACCGGCTTGCTGGACCTTGTAACACTTGGGACGCCCCATATCGCGGGTTACTCGCTCGACGGGAAACTGAACGCCATAGCGATGGTCTATGACGGCGTCTGCAAACACTTCGGTAAAGAGCCGCGACACACGTTGGAAGCTCAGGAGCAAGACGGTCACGCCATCGACATACACGCACCCGTGAGAAGCCTTGAACAGGCCTTGCATGACGTTGTCGCAAAATGTTATGACATCGAGGGAGACGACAGGATGTTGCGAACTGCAATGTCCGTTCCATCTCAGGAGCGCGCGGCCCGCTTCAGGAAACTTCGGACGGATTATCCCATTCGACGCGAATTCGCGCACACGATTGTCGACGTGGATCCCTCAGAGATCGCCGTGCGCAAGATGCTCTCAGCGCTCGGTTTTGTCGTGAAGGAAAGCCCGCGATTCTCCTCACAGAAGGAGCGGGCGCAGAACTCTTGAATCGCTCAACGAACCATATTGAGGTTGCCCTATGTCCTTGATGGGTACAGGATCGGCCGATCGGGCCATCAAGCAAGAAGAGGTGCGGAGGATCTGCGCGGAGTTCTTCGAACAGGAGAATCTTCGGGGAAAACGCGTTCTTGCGGTCATTCCCGACAATACCCGGACCGCTCCCATCGACGTTTTCTTTCCCGTGTTGTACGACATTTTCGCCGACAGGCCGAACCGTCTCGACTTCCTCATCGCTCTTGGGACTCATCCGCCGATGAGCGAAGCCGCGATCGACAAGCGGCTCGGACTCAGACCCGGAGTACGGGCTTCACGGTATCCGAACGTCAGAGTCTTCAACCATGCGTGGAAAGACCCCTCCACCCTCCGATCTGTGGGCACACTGTCAGCCGAGGACGTTAACAAGCTTTCACACGGACTCCTGCACAAACCGGTCAATGTCACCGTCAATCGCCTCGTGATGGAGTACGATGTCGTCCTGATCATCGGTCCGACCTTTCCGCACGAAGTCGTCGGATTCTCGGGCGGAAACAAATACCTCTTTCCGGGTATCTCGGGTCAGGACATTATCGACATGTTCCACTGGCTCGGCGCTCTCATGACGAGCCCGGTCATCATTGGGCGGAAACGCACGCCGGTCCGGGCCGTCGTCGATGCCGCTGCTTCCCTTCTGCCGACGAAGCGACTGTGCATGAGCCTCGTCGTAAGCGGAAAGAGCCTCCTTGGACTCTATTGCGGGACGCCCGAAGAAGCATGGTCGGCGGCAGCAGACCTCTCTTCCTCCGTCCACGTGAAATTCTTCACTCGTCCGTTTCGGAGCGTTCTTTCGTGCCCCGCCCCCATGTACGACGAACTCTGGGTGGCAGCAAAGGCTGCGTATAAGCTTGAACCCGTAGTGGCTGACGGTGGAGAACTCATCATTTACGCGCCTCATCTCCGCGAGATTTCGGTGACACACGGGGCATTCATTGAGCAGGTTGGATACCATGTCCGCGACTATTTCGCGTCACGATTGGCCGAATTCTCGCACATTCCCGGCGGAGTGCTGGCACATTCCACGCACGTCAAGGGAGTGGGAACGTACGTGCACGGCAAGGAAACTCCTCGCATCACAGTGACCCTCGCAACCGGCATCCCTCGGGAAAGTTGTGAACGGGTCAACCTCGGCTATCGTGACCCCCGTTCCGTGAACCCGAGCGAGTGGCAGGACAAGGAGGATGAAGGAAAGTTGTATGTTCCCGATGCCGGCGAAACGCTGTACCGGTTGCACAACGACCCTTTCCCAGAATTCTCGTAAGGAGCTACCCATGAGCAATGTGTTCAGCGTCCCGGCGAAAGGCCAGTTTGATCTCATCAGTCTGGGAGCACTTGTCCATCGCCTGGACCCTGGCGTTGTCCCATTTCGGAAGGCAACGTCCTGCAGCATCCATGTGAGCGGGGGCGAATTCAACGTCGCTGCGAATCTTGCCGATTGCTTCGGCCTCCAGTCCGGCATTGCCACGGCCATGGTGGAATATCCCATCGGCGATCTCATCGCCGAGCGGGTTCGTGCAATGGGAGTGCACCCCTTCTACAGGCGCTTCAAGCATAACGGCGTGAACGGACCAAACATGGCAACTGTCTACAGCGACCGCGGCCACGGAGTCCGGCCTCCGGTAGTATTCTACAACAGGTCGAACGAAGCGGCCGCGCTCTTGAAGCCGGGAGACTTCGACTGGAAGCAGATCTTCTCAGGGGGTGTGCGGTGGTTCCACAGCGGTGGCATCTTTGCTGCGCTTTCAGAGACGACTGGGAATGTCATCGTTGACGCCATGAAGGCCGCGAAGGCCGCCGGAGCCGTCACCAGTTTCGACCTCAATTTCCGGGCGAAACTCTGGAACATCTGGGGAGGCGAAGCGAAGGCTGTCGAGGTCATCAAACGGATTGTCGAGTACGTCGATGTCCTTGTCGGGAACGAGGAAGACCTTCAAAAAGGATTGGGGATTCCGGGACCGGAGGTCGCCGCCGCATCCAAGCTCGACCCGTCGGCATTCTTCGCCATGATGGATCGGGTACGAACAATGTACCCACACGTCAGGATCGTTGCGACGACGCTGCGCGAGGTTCACTCGACAAACAGGCACAGCTGGGGGGCTGTGGCATGGATCGACGGCAAGACTTTCACCGCTCCGACGGTGGAGCTCGACGTCCTTGACCGGGTCGGGGGCGGAGACGGGTTTGCCTCGGGATTCTTCTACGGCCTACTGACCGGAGAGTCGCCGGACGAAGCGGTGAAACTCGGCTGGGCACACGGCGCTCTGGTCACGACCTTCCCGGGAGATACAACGATGGCTACGCTGGATCAGGTTCGGGCGTTCGTCAAAGGCGGGTCCGCTCGCATCCAACGATGAGACGAAAAGTCCATATTACGCTCGACGACATCGCACAACAATTGAGCGTCTCGCGCGTCACCGTATCCAAAGCGTTGCGCGGCCATCCCGATATTTCCTCGGAGATGACAAAGAAGGTGCGGGCAATAGCGGACGAGCTTGGGTACAGTCCCAACATCTTTGCAAGGAATCTCTCGGCACGACGCTCACAGATGATGGGGCTTGTCGTACCGAAGATCGCCCACTACTTCTTTGGGTCTGTGATCGAGTCGGTCTACAACGTCGCGTTCGAGAACAACTACGAGATCATCCTGATGGTGTCGCAGGAGAATCCGGAACGGGAGCGGAAACACATCGAAACGCTGATGTCGATGCGGGTCGACGGGATCATGGTATCGATCTCCGAGCATACCCGCAATTTTGACGTCTTTCGAAGAGTGCGGAGCCGCGGGATACCGCTGGTTTTCGTTGACCGAGCGCCGGTTCCGATGCCCCAGGGGTTCAGCTCCGTGGTCGTCGACGATCGCGGGGGTGCATTCCAGGCGACCGAACAGGCTATTCGTATCGGACACAAAAGACTTGCGCACCTCGCCGGGCCTCAAGATGTGAGCATTGGACGGGAGCGGGAGGAGGGATTCAAAGAAGCCCTGCGAGCACACGGTCTCCCCATTCGCGACGAATGGATCATTGAAGCGGGATTTGGAAAGGAGGACGGCTACAGAGGATTCAAACGATTCTATGACAGCAAAAACCTCCCGGATTTTATCTTCGCAGTGACGTATCCCGTCGCCCTGGGAGTGTATGAGGCGGCACGGGATTTTGGGGTGCGGATTCCGCAGGATGTGGACATCATGTGTTTCGGAGACAGCGATATGCACCGTTTTATCTCGCCGTCCCTGAGTTGTGTAAACCAACCTACGGCGGAACTTGGGCGAAAGGCGTTCCAGTTGCTGCTGGAGACCATCCGGCACTCCGACGATTTTCTCGCGCAGCACGTGCGAATCAAGACCGACCTGATCATCCGGGAGACCTGCCGGGGAAAGATCTAGCCCGGAAAATATGCTCAGGTCTTCAACCTCCACTATCTTCTGGACTTCGGCGGCACTGGCCGCCTTTGCCTCCAATTCCATCCTGTGCCGGTTTGCCCTCGGCCGTGAACTGATCGACCCCTGGTCATTCACCGTCATACGCATTGTGAGCGGTGCGGTCGCGTTGTGGTTGATCAGCATCGCTCGTCACAACGGTTCGGACTTTCGTTCGGGATCATGGCAGTCCGCGATCGCCTTACTCGCCTATGCCGTTCCGTTCTCGGTCGCGTACTTGCATCTCACCGCAGGAACGGGTGCGTTGATCCTGTTCGGCTCCGTTCAACTGACCATGATCGGCAGCGACATGGTCCGTGGAAAACACCCCCACTGGATGGAATGGATTGGATTACTAGTGGCGTTGAGCGGTCTGGCGTATCTCGTGGCGCCAGGAATAACGTCGCCTGACCCGATCTCTGCCGTATTGATGGGTTGTGCCGGAATTTCGTGGGGGATCTATTCGATCCGGGGGAAGGGAGTCGCCGCGCCGCTCGCCGCAACTTCCGGGAATTTCGCCAGGGCCACCCTCATCGTTGCGCCAATGTTTTTTGTATCGGCAGGCGCCGGAAGCGCGTCGTCGGAAGGAATATTGTTAGCAGTTATCTCCGGAGCTGCTGCGTCGGGCGCGGGCTATGCGGTGTGGTACACTGCACTGAGGGGACTTACATCTACCCGTGCAGGGATCGTCCAACTTTTTGTTCCCTTGATTGCTGCGGCGGGCGGCGTTGCATTCTTGGGAGAACCTGCTACACCTCGACTGTTAATCTCCGGAACCGTCATTTCCGGAGGCGTTGCCCTCACCATCCTTCGACCAAAGGACTGACGATCCTCACCCGACCTTTGCGTCGAGCCCCTTCCTCAACGTTTGGAGCACGGACCGGAGTTCATACGGTTTTTGCACAACCTCCCGTATTCCCGTTTCATCAAGAGACCGACGCATGTTTGGGTCGAAAAAACCGCTGGCGACTACGATCTTGACATGCGGATCGAGCCCCCGTATTCCAGAAAGTGATCATACCGTCCCGATTTGTGATGATAATCGCGTCGGGCGCGTTGAGCATCAATTCTTCAAACGAAACTGATGCACGAGCTACACTGCGCGGAGGTCCTTTCGCCACAGCAGGAGTTGATGCATGTTGCGCGGACGCCCCTTTTCCGGTATGTCTGGTGCGCTTCATTGCAGGAACAGCAAGACGGCTCTTTCGAAAATGATAACCAATTGCAAAATGAATATCAAAAATGAGAACGAAAGACGATGTGTGCGGCGACAATGCCGGCAACAGTGTGTCATTCATCAACTCTTGGCGGTTTCTGTGGAAATAGTATACATTCTTCGCATGAAATCCCGCCGTATCGCAGTCATCGCGTGCACCGGAGGGGCCGGGCACCTCCGGGCCGCCGAAGCCCTCGTTCTCGCCGCCAAAAATCACCCCGTCCCTCTCGATGTTCACGGTTTCGACGTGCTCGACTTCACGCCAACGTGGTTTCGGCGGCTCTACGCGCAAACCTATGTCGAGCTGGTCAACCGGACGCCCGAGCTCTGGGGATACTTCTACCACCGCACGGAACAACTCCCGTATCGCAAGCATCCCCTTATCCGGGCCTTCGACCGCGTCAATTACGGCCGCTATCTCCGCATGCTGAAGGAACTCAATCCGGACGCCGTTCTCTGCACGCATTTCCTTCCCTACATTTCCGTGAGCTCGACGCTCAGGAAGAGCGGCTGGGCGCCCCCGGTCATCGCAGTGACAACCGACTTCGACGTTCATGGACTCTGGATCGACCCGATCGTGCGAACGTATTGCGTGTTCCACGAAGAAAGCGCCTGGCAATTGGCATCAAAAGGCGTCCCGACGGATTCCATCGAAATCACCGGGATACCCATCCATCCCGGGTTTTCCCGGCGGGCGGGACGAGCTGGGATCCGACGCGCATTGCATATACCGACCGGAGAATTCACGGCGCTTGTTCTCTCCGGCGGGTTCGGCATGGGGCGCATCACCGACGTCGTTCGCACGGTCGTCGACGCACTCGGTCAGACTCGGCTTGACCGCACAGCCGTCATTGCGGTCTGCGGCAGGAATGAACACGCCCGAAGGTCCCTGGAATCCCTCCCCATTCCCGACCGTGTTCGCCTGGTTCCCATGGGATTCGTGGACAATATGCATGAGCTCATGGCCGCCGCCGACATTGTCGTCACCAAATCCGGAGGACTGACCTCCGCCGAGGCCCTGGCGATCGGAGTTCCGTTGCTCATCGTCGACCCGATTCCCGGTCAGGAAAGCCGAAACGCAGACCTCATCGTCGAACACGGCGCCGGATGGAAGGCGGTCAATCTGCCAAACATCGCATACAAACTTCATCAACTCATTTCCCGCCCAAACCTCGTCCGCCAGGCAAGGATCGCCGCCGCCGATCTGGGACGCTCGGATGCTGCGAAGCGAATCCTCGATATGACCATTCGACGATTCCTGAAACCTCTGAAGAAGATGCCTCGCAACGTCCCGACAAGCTGATGGCTGGCGATATCGCTTATCTCTTCTGCGAATCTCAAAAACGAGAATCGCTTCAATCTCTTTGATTTCAGGCTCTCCTGCTTCGAGATCTGACGGTACGACTCTTGCTGTTGACCGGATATGAGCGACCCATCCGTTGACCCCCCGACACCCGCTGTCCCAGCTTCGTGCGAGCACACGTGTCCCCGCGATTGCACACTTCTGAATCGTATGCTGCTCCGTGAAACGGCGCTGGGAGGATTCTATAACCAGCTTCTCCAGGAGTGCGATTATCCTGATGTGCGGAAGTTTGTCGTCGAGCTCGCACGGGAACACGACGACGCCGTCCGCAAGCTTGAAGGCCGGCTGAACGAACTGTATGCCTCCTTCGACCCCTCGGGCGTCTGAATGAAAGTCGTCTGCGTTGAATAACCCGAACTCACCTGCCGCTGAGATTTCCGCCCCGCGACCCGCCCTTCGGTCCGGCAATTCCATGGTTGCTGAAGGAGCCATCCGCGCCGGATGCCGGTTCTTTGCCGGCTATCCTATAACTCCCGCCACTGGCATCTTCAAGGCCATGATCGATGCGCTTCCTGCTCGGGGAGGACTCGCCCTCAGCGCCCCGGATGAGATCTCGGCGATCGCAGAATGCATCGGCGCGGCCATGCGCGGTTATAAGGCGATGACTGCGACGTCCGGACCTGGGTGGGCGCTCATGATCGAATCGGTGCAGTATGCACTCATGACGGAAACGCCCCTTGTCATCGCTCTTGTCCAACGGCTCGGACCGAGCACCGGCGGAGCCACACAGGGAGCGCAGGGAGACCTGCTGCTCGCGGAACATGCAACCTCCGGCGGCTATACAATTCCCATGCTTGCGCCGTCGAATGCGCGGGAATGCGCCGACCTCACAGAAATCGCGTTCGCCTGGGCGGAACGACTGAGAACGCCCGTCGTCGTCCTGAGCGACAAAGAAGTCGGCATGACGACCGAGCGGGTCGATTTTACGGACGGATCTTCGTCGCCCGAAACGTATGCCGTCGGCACGAACGGGAACAACGGCACCTACTATTTTAATAGACCCGGAGATATTCCATTGTTTACCGCCGTCGGCGGAGCCACTCGTGTGATCGCCACGGGTTCGGCCCACGACAAACGCGGAAAACTGCAGAAGAATTCTCCTGAAACGATCGATGTGCTCCGCCATCTGGAGGAGAAGATCCGTCTTCGGGCTCATGAACTCGAGATCGTGGTCGAGGACATTCAGCCAGAGGCACGAACGCTCGTGATCAGCTACGGCGTCACGTCGAGAGCTGCATCGTCGGCGGTCCGGCTGGCCCGTGACAGCGGATTGAACGTGTCACATCTTTCCGTGAAATCCCTCTTTCCCCTGCCGTACGCCGCGCTCGATCGAGCTCTCAAAGGGGTTGAGAGCGTCATTGTGCCGGAAGAAAACCTGACGGGTCAGTATCGCCGAATCATTGCGCCGTACATCGGCAATCGGGTACTCCGGGGCATCAACAAGATCGGGAACATGATCTCTCCGTCCGAGATCCTTCGCGCCATCCGGGTGACTCCGTGAACGCCCCAACGCCGACACAAACGCGACAACGTTCGTACTTTGTCGACAATGTCCAGTTCCCTTTTTGTAAAGGATGCGGACATACGCAGGTCCTGCGCCGCCTCGATGAAGCTCTCTCCGCCTTGAACACACCGGCGGAGCAGATCGCCCTCGTTACGGATATCGGCTGCATCGGCCTGGCGGACGGCCTCTTCCGCGACATCCACACCGTCCACACGACACACGGCCGCTCGACCGCGTTTGCCACGGGCATCGGGCTTGCGGACCGCGTGTTGGCCGGAAAGGATCTTCGGGTCGTCGTCCTTATCGGCGACGGCGGAGCGATGATCGGACTTCAGCATCTGGTCCATGCGGCCATGTTGAACGTCCCGATGACCGTCCTCATCTGCAATAATTTTGTCTATGGAATGACCGGCGGGCAGGGATCCGGATTGACTCCCGAGCGTTTCATCACTGCCACGACGCCGGATGGGAACATCACGCCACCCGCCGATCTGTGCGCAATCCTGACCGGCAGCAACGCCCAGTTCGTTGCGCGCACGACGACCTCCGACACGAATTTCCCGGACATCATGAGGCGCGCCTTTGCTTCGCCCGGATTCGCGGCCGTCGAGATACTGGAGCTCTGCACGGAGTACGCCGTGCCGAAAAATGAGCTCACGGGAAAGATGCTTGCAGGCATTGCGGAACAGAATGGTTGGGCGCTTGGTGTACTGCGTGAAAATGCAAGCCGTGCGCCATTCCATGTCCGCTACGCCGAAGCCGTTCGAACATCCGCCACGCCAAAAGTGCGGGAACACGGATTCTCGTCGGCTCCACATGCGCATCAACTTGCCGGACCGGTAAGCATAGTACTGGCGGGAAGCGCCGGCGAGCGTGTGCAATCTTCGGCCGCGGCGCTGTGTGAAGCAGCGATTGCCTCGGGGCTGTACGTGACGCAGAAGAACGACAATCCGGTGACTCAGGGGAGCGGATTCTCGTTGTCGGAGGTCTGGATCAGTCCGGAACCGATACAATACACCGGGATTGAACGGCCGGACATTGTCGTGGCGGCGTCGGAAGCAGGATTACGCGAGTTGACCTCGAGGGGAACGATGGCGAGTGTTTCGGATGATACGGTGTTTGTCGTGGATGAATCCCTTGCCGTTTCGATGCGAACTCGTAAATTGTTACCCCTGTCGCTGAGAAAGAGTCTCGGTCCGAAAGATGCGGCCTTGGGCGGTCTGCTCGCCGCATGTCACGAGAAGAATGTGCTCCCCGATGAGACGCTCGCATTAATTGCCCGTTATCGCATGGGAGACCGGGCGAAGGTCTGCGAAGGAATGGTGTTCTCGGTCTGATTACTTGTAAAGGAGAAATTGTTCCCTCAGTTTGACGAAAACCGCCGTTGCTTTTTCTGACTCTTCCATAAACTCCCCGACTCTCCCCTTTTCGATCGCCGTTCGCACGTTGTCCGTGCCTCCCCTCAGATCCATCGCAGGGCGCAGAATGCACTCCTTCGGATGAAGTTTTCGAATCGTCTCCAGCAAGAACATTGCGGTGGCGACCGGCCGGATTGCGTCTCTGTCCGTCACGGTTAACTTTACGCCCGGGATCGATCGTCCGCCGTATTTGGGCTCGCCAGATTGGACCGAAAGCATCACCGTGTCAAACCTGACCCCACTATGATCGAGCCTGTTCATTGTCTTGACCACTTCAGCCGATCTCATCCAGGGGGCCCCCGTTTGTTCGAACGGGTATTCGGTCCCTCTTCCTTCCGACAAATTCGTTCCTTCCAGAAGCACCATTCCAGGATAGAGCAGAACTGCATCCAAGCGCCTTAGGTTCGGCGACGGCCGGACCCACGGCAATCCTGTTTCATCGAACCACATCGTCCGCTTCCATCCCTCAAGGCGGATCACCGTGAGCTTCGCTCCTATTCCGAACTTTTCATTGTACAGCGTGGCCAACTCGCCGACGGTCATGCCGTGACGCAACGGAATGGGATACATGCCGACGAACGACGAGAATGCGGTATCGAGAACGGGACCTTCGACGTGAGATCCCGTAATGGGGTTGGGGCGGTCGAGAACCACGAACGGAATCTTCGCTTCCGCGGCCGACTGCATGGCAAGAGCCATTGCCGAGCCGCTCGTCAACGTGCGTGAGCCGGCATTCATGACGTCGAACATGAGTACGTCGATGTCCCGGAGCATTTCCGGCGTCGGCTTTCGCACCGATCCATAGAGCGACACGATGGGGAGTCCCGTCGTGGAATCGACGCCATCTCCGATCTTTTCCCCCGGGCCTTTCGTTCCGGCGAGACCGTGTTCCAGCGCAAACAGCTTGACGAGGTGGACATCATTGCGGGCCGCGAGCAGATCAATCCCCCGTTCCCCCGTTGCAGATATGCCGCTTTGGTTTGTGATGAGA
>MHAK01000125.1 GCA_001802945.1 Ignavibacteria bacterium RIFCSPLOWO2_12_FULL_56_21
ATTACAAAAATGACGGAGATGTCCGTGGCTATGTTGATGCGAAGGATAAAAAACCCGAACGACGAACGTCGGAAGGTACTGGTGGAGCCCAAACTGAACGTTCGCAACTCCGTCGCTCGTCTCTCCCCGCTGGCCTCGATCACACGGCTCACAACGAAATGATGCTCTTGCGTTCATCAACGCACACGTTTGCATGAAGACGATTCTGACCGCATCTCACCGCCCCATCATTCTTTTCACGCTTTGGGCGCTCACGGTCTCCGCTGTGTCCTTGGCGGGCAACACCGGGAAGATCGCCGGAAAGGTCTCCGACAAAGCAACCGGAGAATGGCTCGTCGGTGCCAGCGTCATCATAAAAGACATGAAGATCGGAGCCTCGACCGACGAGAACGGCGATTACTTCATTCTGAACGTACCCCCGGGCACATACACGGTCACGGTGATGATGATTGGCTACGAGACCATCCAGCGCACGGGTGTCGAAGTGGTTATTGACCGCACAACCCAACAGACCTTTGCGTTGCAGGCGGGAGTGCTCGAAGGAGAAGAAGTCCTCGTCGTCGCCGATAGACCGATCATCGAAAAAGGCCTGACGGCGAGCGAACAAGTAGTGTCGACGCGCGTGCTCGAAAAGTCAGGCATTACATCGATCAAAGAAGTGTTGAACAGGCAATCAGGGTTCTTCACCGACAACACGGCTCTCGCGTGGCAGCGCGGTATTACGAAATCATATGTCCGCGGGAGCTCGACGGTTCAGAGCGTGTATATGATGGATAATTTGTCCGTGAACAGCGGTCTTGTCTCAGACAACTACTCCGGGTTCAACACTTCCAGCATCGAGCAGATATCGGTCCAGACGGGCGGCTACAACGCGGAGTACGGGGAAGGACGATCGGCCGTGGTGAACGTTGTCTCGAAGGAGGCCATCTCGGGGCTGCATGGTTCGCTCAGCTCGCGCGTCCGGCCGGCGGGCGTGTATCACTTCGGGCGGAATATGTATAGTCATGAAAACAATGACTATGTCGGCACCGGCATCAAGTATTGGACGAGACTATCGCAGGATGCAAACAGCCAGTTCGCGGGGCTGGATCCGGATTCGTTGCTGGAAGCGTGGCGACAGCAAACGACGCCGAACGACACTCTCTCGAACTACGCCAACCGGGCGGAGTACGAACTGGAGGGGACACTGTATGGGGGAGTGATGGAAGACCTGAGCTTTCTCCTATCAGGACGGTACAAACGCGGCGTGGGCATATTCCCTCAACTTATTCCCTACAACCCGGAATTCAACGTTCAGGGTTATGTCAATTATCGGCTGTCGGCCGACATCAAGGTCCGGTTTGGCGGATTCATCGGTGAAACGGAGACCGCAGAGTATACGTCCTCGAATTTTAACACGATCGAATCGGGTGAGGAGTCCGGTTGGCTCGCGCCCATGCGGATCGACGAACAGTACGCACGGGCGAAATTCAACCTCGTCGGAGCTCCGTACCGTCAATGGCCGGAACTTCGCCAATGGTCACAAATCTTCGGCAAAGTCACGCACGTTCTTAATGCCCAATCTTTTTACGAGTTCACCGCAAGCGCTCTGAAGGACCGCATGGACCGGTCCGACCGGAATCATCTTTTGACAGACTCGGTCGGGTTACCGGTCGTTATCTCGATGGTTCCCCGATATACGCTGCAGGATTACTACCGCACGTGGACAAAGAACTTCTCCCGCTCCTTCCAAGTGAAGGGAGACTACACCAATCAGATCACCCAGGCGCACAACCTTAAAACCGGTTTTACATTCCGGAAGTTCAGTTTCGATTACGAGAATTACTCCGCCTCGTCCGGCGCGAGCCAGTCGAACAACATGAACGTGTTCAGCGGCAATCCGTACGAAGGCAGCGTGTATGTGCAAGACAAGATCGAGACCGAAGGCCTCATCGTGAATCTCGGCGTTCGGGCGGATCTCTTCGACCAAAACAGAAACGCGCCAAAGAACAGATACGACCCGCTCGCGTTCCAGATCGCTACGCCGGGCCACGATGTCGGCGCACCGGCAGGGATTCCCGGAACGCCGGAACTTGAACGAACGAAGCTTCAGGTGGCCGTCGCACCGCGTATCGGCATTTCTCATCCTCTGAGCGAGTATGCGGTCCTGCATTTCGTGTACGGACATTTCTATCAGCGGCCCTCGTGGGTGAAGATGTTCGGTTTCCCGTTCACCAACTACGGGGCACGAACGGATAGCACGCTGAACGCGTACGCGAAACAAACGACGTACATGGACGAGTGGCAGGGCTACTACGGCAATCCATCGATGGGGTATGAGCGCACGATCCAGTACGAACTCGGCGTCGACTACAATATTGCCGACATGCTGAAACTCGATGTGACGGGATACTACAAGGATGCATCCCAGGAAGCCAATGTCATCACCGGTGTCTACGCCGCCACGTACACTGCGACGAAGGCCCTCATGATCAGTAACGCCGGTTATTCCGACGTGCGAGGCATCGAAACGAAGATCGACTCACGGTTCAACAGTGCGTTCAATTTCGGTTTCTATCACGAGATCTATTGGTCGTTCAGCGGCGAGGTCGGATACAGTCGCCTGTATGAACCGGGCTCTCCGAACGTCAACGTCCCGAAAGGATTACGACAAGGCAGGGGGGCGTGGAGCAGTCTCCAACGCGTGAAGGGCTGGGCGGCTCTGAACGTCGGAACGGGCGAGGGACCGGAGCTCTTTGGGGTCCGTCCGTTGAGCAACGTTGATATGTACGTGAATTTCTGGTGGAGACAGGGGGATGAGTTCACATATCACGGACCCGGGGACATGTCGACCGAACCGAACAACATGCGATGGTTCGACTTCTATCAAATAGATGTGCGTCTGGCGAAATCGATCTACGTCGTTGGCGCGCGGACCGAGCTCAGCGTTGACATCAAGAACGTCTTCAACTTCAAATTCCTCCGTCTTCTCAGCGGCGATAATCTCATCCGGTATATGGAGAATCCGAACCTCCCCGACAAGGAGCGTTTGCCAAAGACCTACGATTTTTCCGAACCGAACGTCTGGGAATGGTATACATACGAGGTTCCTCCCCGCGTAGTCAATTTCCAGGTAGCGGTGCATTTCTGATAATGGAGCATCGGTGAAATACACGAGAGAAACGGCGCGACATGTCGCCTGGCTTATGATCGGTCTGCTCATATTGTCGACGGGCGCGATCGCTCAGGTCACGTGGGGTAAACAAACACTTTCGCGCGGAAAACTTTGGGCGACCGTGTGGAATTCGCTCCAGTATGGCGACCCGACGGAAACACAGAACGGATTCTTCACCCTGGACTATCCGGGGTATTCCAAGGGAACGAACGTCAGCGACGCACTGAATTATGCGGAGGCAGGGGGATACGCCATCTATGGTGTCCGGCAGGGTATTCCGTCCTCGTACACCCTGAATTCCAGGTTCTTCCCGTCCGGACAGGATGTGTTTCCCATCGAAGAAGCCACGCTGACAAGGAACTACAACTTTGCGAACCCCGCCGTGCATGGTGAAGAGATCGTGACCGGCGGTCACCATATCAACGGGCTCAATGTCGACATATCGCGAAGAAGCATGGTGTGGAGCGTTCCCGGTGTGAACGACTTCATCATCCATGAAGTGATCATTACCAACAACGAACTCTCGTCGGTCGATTCACTCTACTTCGGCATGCGGTACGGTCTCCGTATCACGCAACGGTCCGGGAGCCGGGGAGACGAAAAGTATGCATGGAACCCGACGGAAAACTGTTTCTATTTCTACGACGACTGGAGTTTCCGGTATCAGGACGAGACGCCGGTAACATACAACTTCGGCGTTGGGCCTCTGCGCGGGGACATCGGCGATGCCCGCGACATCTACCAGCAGGGGATCCGTGAACACGAGCTGGACGCTGCCGGTTATTTTGCCGTCGTCGTCCTCGATTCGAGCGGTGCCGGGGTCTATCAGAACATTCTGGAGCACACCGGTCAGGGGGTGACCGAAGGGGCCCCGAGAGAGGACGTCATGTTCATCCAGGGTGTAGACCCTCACGCACGCGTGAAGGAGGTCATGACGCATCAGCAACCGCGGCTTTCGTGGGATGAAGCGCGAGCGGCGGGAGGAGAAGGCGGCAACAAGTATGAACGTCGCCCCGAGCTGCTCGTGAGTGTTGGCCCCTACTTGCTGTCCCCTTTCGGCTCGGTGAAAATCGTTTTCGCCGAGGTCATGGGTGAAATGGATCGGAAGCTGATCGTAGAAGGGGGAGTTGAAAACATCGACCGAATGGCGGTTGATTCGAGGGATTCGTTGTTCTCTCATATTCGCGCCGCCCGACGGCTGTATGCGAACAGTTTTCAGCTTGCCGCCTATCCGCCTCCGACGCCGACCAACGGCGAGAACAGCCTCAGCATCCTGTCGAAGCCCGGAGAGATCTCCATCGAATGGCCCGCCATCTCGGCATCCTACAAAGATCCTGTTACACAAACCAACGATCTCGCCGGTTATCGGGTCTATCGGTCGACGTATTTTACAATCGGTCCTTGGACCCTTATCGCCGCCGTCGACAAGGATTCGGTCACGATCGCCAACGGCATGATACGATTCGTCGACAGGGGAGCGACGTTCGGCGTTGGGTACTATTATTGCGTCACAAGCTACGACACGGATGGGAACGAAAGCGGGAAGGTCAATAACAACAGGTTTCCCATCTACCCGCTTCGTGGTCCGAACGAAGAATTCCCGAGGAACGTCTACGTCCTCCCAAACCCGTTTCGTCAACACAGCGGGTTGACGGGCACGGGTGAACGATACCGCATGGAGTTCATCGGTATCCCCGCGAAGTGTAGGATCAAGATCTTCACGCTGACGGGGGACCTTGTGCAAGAGATCCAGCATGACGACGGCAGCGGTTCCGAAGCGTGGGGAAGCATCAAGCGTTTGGATTACCAGCTCAATAAGTGGACGCTTGGCGTTGCTCCCGGCGTTTATCTTTTCCTCGTGGAATCGCTGGTGGACGGGCACACGGGTGAATCGTCTATCGGAAAATTTGCGATCGTGAAGTAACGGAAAGTACATCCATGGCCCACAAGACCCGAAGAGTGCGGAAGACGCTATTCCCGATGCTGATTGGCGCCGCGATGCTCCACGCGCAATCGGGCATCGAGCCGGTCCGCATCGAGCGCGCGGGACAATCCGGCTGGCAGTTCCTCAAGATCAACGGCGACGCTCGGCAGGCGGCGATGGGAGGGGCCTTCACGGCCATTTCGTCCGGTGACGCGAACGCGATCTTCGGAAATCCAGCCTCTTTGGTCGATGTCGCGAACGTCAGCATACAATTGAACATACAGCAATGGGTCGCCGACATTTCGCATCAGTCGTTGGCCGCCGCAGTGGGTCTCGGTTCGATCGGCGTTGTCGGCGTGAGCGTTGCGACTCTCGACTACGGTGATATACCCGAGACCGTTAACACGTCGTTGGGCGCCGGATTGACCTCGCCCCTGGTCACTGGAAACACGTACACCGCGCGTGACATCGTTATGGGGGTTTCATTTGCACGGCAACTCACGGAAAAGCTCTCCATCGGAGGAAGCATACGCTGGATGAAGCAGTCCATCGCGGAGTTGTCGATGACGAACTGGTCGCTGGATCTTGGTACCCTCTATTATACGGGCTACCGCAGCTTACGGATTGCGATCACTGCGCGGAATTTCGGCCCAGACTCGAGGTTTGCGGGATGGAGCGAAGAGTATCAGACCGAGTCGGACAAGGTTCGCATGCCGCTCGATTTCCGCGCCGGTATCGCGATGGATGTGTTGGAAGAAAAGGGCGGGCCGCACCTGCTGACACTGATCGTCGAGGGGGACCATCCTAATGACGGCCCGGAGAAGTTCCACGCCGGCATAAACTACGGGTTTGAACAAACGTTTTTCCTTCGTGCTGGGTATCGATTCAACTACGACGTTCAGTCTTTCACCTTCGGCGTGGGACTTAACTACACAATTGGGACGACGTTTGGAACGCTCAATTATGCTTATCTGGATTTTGGAGTGCTCAAGAACGTACACATGATCTCCCTCGGTGCTGCTTTATGACCTGGACCACCGCACAATGGAAACTGGACCTCGCACTCTCATGAAAACGAATGTTGTCGTCGTTGGAAGTATGAACGTCGACTTGACCATACGATCCAAGCGTTTGCCACAGGCTGGCGAGACCATCATTGGCGGGAGATTCAGCAGCGGCGGGGGGGGGAAAGGGGCGAACCAGGCAATAGCCGCTGTACGTTCGGGAGCAGATGTCCGCTTCATAGCCCGCGTCGGCACCGATGCATACGGAAAGGACCTGGTGGACAGGTTTACGTCAGAGGGGATCCATACAGAGCACATCGTTCATGATCCATCATATCCTACCGGAGTTGCATTCATCCTTGTGGACGAGCATGGAGAGAACAGCATCGTCGTCGCTTCCGGTGCGAACGGTCGGCTTTCCCCGGACGATGTTGACCGGGCCGCCGACGAGGTGAGAACGGCAGGCGTCCTGTTGACCCAGCTTGAATCTCCGCTCGATGCAGTGCAATGCGCGATCCGCATCGCGTCGGAGGGCAAGACGCTTGTGATCGTCAATCCTGCCCCGGCACAACGTCTCGACGGGTCGTGGTTCCGGGGCGTTGACGTTATCACGCCCAACAAAGTAGAGGCGGAGATGCTGACAGGCGTTACCATAACGGATGACGCGAGTTTGTCCGCAGCAGCGCGGGCCTTGCTCGCTTTCGGGATTCCGACGGTCATCATTACGCTGGGGCGCAGAGGGGTTTTTTTGGCCACCGCGCGCTGTATGCAATTGATCCCGTCGTACGCAGTCCAGGCCGTCGATTCGACAGCTGCCGGCGATGTGTTCAGCGGATCGTTAGCTGCGTTTCTAGCCGAAGGTATGCCCATCGACGCCGCAGTGCGGTTAGCAATCGGGTCGGCGTCGCTTTCCGTCACACGCATGGGTGCGCAAGCGTCCGCGCCGAGGCGCTCCGAGGTCGAAGAGTTTGTCGCGCAGTGGGGGCCGCTGATACACAAGGGAATGGAAGATGCCTTACCACACGATCGTTCACAATCACTCTAGGAGGTTCCATGAAACACTTCAGGATACTGTTAGTCATGATGGCGTTGCTGAGTGCTCTGACTCTCGTCATGTATGGTCAGGTGCCCCTGACGACGAACATGCCGGCAGTTGGTGTGCTGGGCCAGACGGACTTTGTGACGTCGCCTTCGACGGTTCTGCCGACGGCGAGCGTGTTGAATACGCCGAAGGGGATCGCCGTGGACCCGACGACGGGGAAGCTGTTCGTGGCCGATTATGAGAATCGGCGGGTGTTGCGCTGGAGTTCGGCGGACAAGCTGGTCAACGGAGCTGCGGCGGAAGCGGTGCTTGGCCAGCCGGACTTTGTGACGGCGACGGCGGGGACGTCATCGTCGAAGCTGTCGCGGCCCTACGGGATCTGCGTCGATGCAGGGGGACGGTTGTGGGTTGCCGACCTGACGAATAACCGTGTGCTGCGGTTCGACAATGCGTCGACGATCGCAAGCGGAGCGGCGGCGAATCGGGTGCTGGGGCAGGCGGACTTCACGACGGGGACGGCAAATGCCGGCGGGATCTCGGCCTCGACGATGTGGTCGCCGATCGGGGTGTTCGTCGACAAAGAAGGCCGGTTGTGGGTTGCGGAACGGGACAACAAGCGCGTGCTGCGGTTCGACAACGCGGCATCGAAGTCCAACGGCGACCCGGCCGATGGTGTGCTGGGAGAGCCGAACTTTACGACGAACACGGGCGGTCTGACAGCCTCGTTGATGACCAGGGCCTATGGTGTGACGGCGGACGGGGGTGGGCGGGTGTGGGTTGGAGACCGGGACAACAACCGTGTGTTGCGGTTCGACAGCGCGGCGACGAAGGCCGATGGTGCGGCTGCGGACGGAGTCCTTGGCCAGGTCGATTTTGTGAGTGCGGCGTTCGCGCGCACGCAGGCCGGGTTGGAAGGGCCGCGTGGCGTGTTCGTGGATGCGTTGGGCAAGCTGTATGTGTCCGACGAGGCCAACAACCGCATCATGGTGTATAACGATGCTGCGAACAAGGCCAATGGCGCCGATGCGGATGTGGTGCTGGGACAGGCGGACTTCGTCACAAAGGTGACGCCCAACCCTCCGACGGCCGGCAGCCTGAACTATCCCGAGTTCATGTGGGTGGACAATGACAATCGCCAGCTGTGGATCGCCGACGAATACAACAACCGCATCCTCCGCTTCGACCTTGGCATTTCCACGGGCGTGAACGAAGGAATAGCGGTGATACCCGAAGCGTTTCAACTCCTCAATAACTATCCGAACCCCTTCAACCCCTCGACGACTATCATGTACTCACTGCCGCAGCACAGCAGTGTCTCGATCGTCGTGTATTCTGTCCTGGGACAGGAGATCCGTTCGCTTGTGAAAGGTGTTGAGGACGCCGGTTCGCACCAAGTGGTATGGAACGGTAGGGATAACGCCGGCAGTCAAGCGAGCACCGGCGTCTATTTCGTGCGTATGGTCGCGGAACCCATGAGTGGTCATGGCCAGCCGGTCGTGCGAACGAACAGAATGCTGCTGCTGAAGTAATGGCGGTTTGAACAAGCGGCGCCGGGGTCTTTGACGGATCCCGGCGTTGCTGTCGTACGGTCGGAGTGCAGATCCACCCCATTCAACGTGGAGATACAATGAAAACAAACAAAAGAGGTTGTATCGCCCTGCTTGGCCTCAGTCTCCTCGGGCAGACGATGTTCTCGCAGAGCTTCTCGAACCTCTCCCTCCTGAGCAATTTTGGCAGAGGAGAAGGGGAGTCGAAGGCGGTATTCGCCGCGGGATCGCTGGTGTTCTACAGTCTCGGGGCCAAGGTCCAGGTTGCCAGCTATTCAAACCCCTCGTCACCGGTGAGGGTCGCGAGCATTGAATTGTCCGATATCGTCGAAAGTCTTGTTCGCACGTCGATCAACTCGACACAGCATCTTGTGGTGACCGGCGGAAGTAAGCTCTGGCTGATCAACGTTCAAGATCCCACGAAACCGTCGCTCGTCTCCACAACGGATATCGGCGTTGGCATCACGTGTGAAGGGGTAGCGACAAGCGGCACGTATGCGTATGTGGCCGCAGGAAGCGCGGGATTCAAGATCTTCGACATCTCTACGCCGGCGACGCCGGTTCCCGTGGCTTCGGTCGACAGCCTCGCATATTGTGAAAGCGTCGTGATCTCCCAGCCATACGCATATATTGCGGCGAATACGGTGTCCGACTATACCGGGAGAAGCTTCATTATCGACATTTCGACACCGTCGGCTCCCGTGTACAAGTCGACTATCATGGGATATGGAGGGTACCATCAATACATGTCGGTACGCGGAGGTTACGCGTATATCTGCGATTACAACAACGGACTCCAGGTGATTAATGTAACCGTGGCGACAAACCCGACGAATGTCATCTCGATCCCGAGCGGGTCGCGTGCCGCAAGTATCGTCTTCGACGGCAACTACGGCTATGTCGCGCACGGCGACTCAGGAATGCTCGTCTACAATGTTGCCAATCCAGCGGCGCCATCGTTTGCCGGGAAGATCACGACGACTGGACGCGCCGCTTTCTTGAGTTATGGCTCGGTGACCGTCGGCGGATCGCCTGTCGGCCATATCTTCGTCGCTAACAGGGCTCCTGTCTCGGGCATCAGCGGCATCAACGTGTCGAACCCGGTGTCGCCCACCCTTTCCGCATTTCTCGGGGCGAACCAGGCCGCCACGGGGATCGCATACGGTCCGTTCTATTTGGACGGGAAAGTGTATGTCGCGTATGGGAATGCGGGGCTGCGGATTATCGATGTGAGCAATCCGGCGAACGCACAGTCGCTTTCGACAACGCCCGTCGGGGGAGATGCAAGAGGGGTCGTGGCGGCGGGCAACTATGCGTATGTTGCAGCTGGCACGTCCGGCCTGCACGTCATCGATGCTACAAATCCTTCGAGTCCCTCCAAGATCCTGACGATCACGATGCCGCGTGCGCGTGGCGTGGCGATTAGCGGGAACTATATCTATGTGGCTGCGAGCGACAGCGGTTTGGCGGTGTTCAGCATCGCGAACCCGGCAAGTCCATCCCTCATCGGCTATTATCATCCGGGAGGCCACTATGGCGAGAATGTCGCGGTGAAAGGAAACGTTGTCGGGCTCACGGATTACAACAAGATTCTCTTTTTCGACGTGACGACACCCACCGCGCCTGCGGCGCAGGGCATGACGTCGACCTTCACGACCGGGAATGAAGGGTTTGCAATCGCCGGCACGTATGCATACGTACCGGACGGCGATAGTCTGAAGATCTTCAATATTGCGAATCTGCTTTCGCCAACGCTACTCTCGAAGGTCTACACGGGAGCGGGGAGTTATTCATACGCGGCGGCTGTTGCGGGGAACTACTGCTACGTTGCCTCGGAAGCAACCGGTGTCCGTGCGATTGATGTCTCCAATCCTTCGGCGCCGTTCGAAGCCGGATACTTCGACGGAGTTCCGCAGTCCCGCGGAGTTGCGGCGCAAGGCGCCTACGTATATGTGGCGGAAAAGATCGACGGCCTGACCGTCTATGCCAATGACCTGGCGACGTCGGTTGAACAGGTCGGCTCGATTGTCCCCGACCGTTTTTCGTTGAGTCAAAACTATCCGAATCCGTTCAACCCTTCGACGACCATTCGGTACGAACTGGCGTCCCAAGGTCATGTCCAGTTGCGCATCTTCGATGTCCTCGGACGTGACGTGGCAACATTGGTGGACGAGGTCCAGCAGGCCGGAGTGTATCGAACGTCGTGGAATGCGGCCGGTATTGCCGGCGGCGTCTACTACTATCGGTTGACGTCGGATCGTCTGACATTGAGCAACAAGATGATCTTGCTCAAATAAGGCCGACGGGACCCCGACATGAGCGGCTGCTTCCGTGATGCTTGCAGGGACAGCCGCTGTGTGTGTGAATCTATGAGTCGATCGTTGATACTCGTCGGCGTTGTGTGCGCCCTGACGGCGACCACCGTGTGCTATGCGCAGGATACCGCGCTGCGACAGTCGTCTGTCAGTGCAACTCCAAACACGTTCACATATCCGCAATCTATTTTTGTCGATGCAGCCTCAGGGCATTTATGGGTCGCCGATTTTGAAAATCATCGCGTGCTTCGCTTTGATGTTTCTGCGCTCACATCAGATGTGGATCCCGAGCCTGCACCCAATCCTTCGTCAAGTGCGCTCTCTCAAAACTATCCAAATCCATTCAATCCCACGACGGTCATCCGCTACCGTGTGTCTTCCTTTCATTCGCCCACAACAGGAAGCAGTGACGATCGCGGCGGCACACATGTACGTCTTCGCGTGTATGATATCCTTGGGAGAGAGGTAGCCGAGCTCGTTGACAGACGCCAGGAAGCAGGGGAATATGCGGTGACGTTCGTCGCACAACATCTGCCGGCGGGAATATATCTGTACTCACTTCGGTCCGCCGCAGGGGTTGAGGTGCGCACAATGTGCTTGGTCAAATAGCATGCCGGTGAACGGTCCATTCGCTGTGATTGGAATTTTGTCGGCTCGATTACTTTACGTACTCTGTCTCTTCTCTGGACCGATATCCGCACAAGCGCCTCTCTCCAACGGAATGCCGGCGAGCGGAGTTTTGGGACAACCGAACTTCACGTCATCACTTCCAGGCGTTTCAGCGAGCTCGTTGAATTCTCCAGCCGGCGTTGCGGTCGACCCGACGACGGGAAAAGTGTTCGTCGTCGACAGATACAACAATCGCATCCTTCGCTGGAACGGGCCGGAGGCGATGACGAATGGGTCGCCGGCTGAGACTGTCTTTGGACAGACGGATTTCACAAGCACGGCCGGCGGTCTTTCCGCCTCGTTGTTCAACGACCCTCTCCGGGCATACGTCGATGGGTCGGGAACGATGTGGGTAAGTGATTATCTCAACAATCGCGTTCTGAAGTTCCTGAACGCATCGTCCCGTGCCACTGGGGCAGCGGCAGATGGCGTGTTGGGTCAGCCCGACTTTACGACAAGCAGCGGAGGGACGACGGCGAGCAGGATGAAAGGTCCGGTAGGCGTTTTTGTCGACGGCGGCGGACGGCTGTGGGTTGCCGACCGACTGAATCACCGGCTCCTGCGATTCGACAATGCTTCAGCCAAGCCAAATGGCGCGGGTGCGGATGGAGTATTAGGTCAACCAGATTTTGTGTCGGGCGCGAGCGGACTTTCGGCAACGGCGATGAACCGTCCCATGGGCGTGTATGTGGATGCAGAAGACCACGCGTGGGTATGCGAGGACGACAATAACCGCGTCATACGCTTCGACTCGGCGTCAGCCAAACCCAGCGGCGCGGCTGCCGACGGAGTGCTGGGTCAACCGGATCTCACGACGAATGTCAAGAAGGTCACCCGCAACGGTGTGGGGAATGTGCGCGGGGTTTTCGGCGACGGAGCCGGCAGATTGTACGTCGTCGACGAATCGAGCCATCGCATCCTTGTGTTCGAGCATGCTGCGTTTCTTCCGAATGGAGCGTATGCCGACATCGTGCTCGGGCAGACCGATTTTGGAAGCGACCCGAACTTGCAGCAGGAGATCTACGACCCGGCCACACTGAACTATCTGCTCTTCATGCCGCGCGACACGACAGCAGTAGTCGAAGGAAAGTATCCGATGATCGTTTCATTGCACGGTATCGGCGAACGGGGGAGCGATCTCTGGAAAGTCAAGGGGGAAGGACTTCCGAAAATCCTTGATGGAAACAACAGCTTTCCCTTTATCGTCGTGTCACCCCAATGCCCGTCGACGACAGAGTGGTACTATGATGACGGCATTCAGGCAAAAGTGAACAAGTTGCTGGACAGCGTGATCAATCGGTATCCTGTCGATACAAACAGGATCTACCTTACCGGCCTGAGCATGGGTGGCATCGGGACTTTGGACCTGGCAATCCGTTATCCCGGCCGTTTCGCCGCTTTGGTTCCGGTCGCATTTCGCATCGAAGAAGGCTGGGA
>MHAK01000126.1 GCA_001802945.1 Ignavibacteria bacterium RIFCSPLOWO2_12_FULL_56_21
CGGAAGTGCACGCGTCGATTATGAATTCGACGACGGCGTGGCGGCCTCGATCGAAGGCGGGTCGACGCTCGTAAAAAACGAAGTCATCGTCACAGGTATTGGGCGCGTCCAAGCGCTGGAAGCCACGCGGCCTTGGGCACGCATGCATTACCAAGGCAACGGCTTGAGTGTGAATCTTTGGACCAATGGCCGTTTCAATGCGAAACCCGATTTGTCGCTTTCGACGGGCCTGAGTTTGTACCAGGATGCGCAGATTTCGCAGGGCGAAGCGCAATACGGGTTTTCTGTTATGGACAACGATGTATTTATTGTCGTTGGAGCCTCTCAACGACTCGTGTCAATCGACACCAAAGGGTCTCTCATGAAAGAGGCCCGGAACGACAACATGACGGGGGTTTTTGGGCAATTCGAATACAAGGTTACGGAAGTTCTCAAGGCGGTCCTTGCAGCGCGTTGGGACCGTTCCACACTTATCTCGAGCCAGTTTTCCCCGAAAGCCGCCATCGTGTGGTCACCTGACGTCAATCATACGCTCCGCGCCACATTTAACCAAGCTTTCCAGTCGCCCAACTATTCTGAACTCTATCTTAACGTAAAACACCCGTTGCGAAGCGTTGTGTATTACGGGAATCCCAGGCTCGACCCCGAGCATATTACCGGCTACGAGCTTGGTTACAAGGGTGTATTTTCAAAGTCGCTCTTTGTCACTGCCGATACGTATTTCAACATTCTCGAGGATTTCGTCACGGATCTTGGCCCCGGCATCAATCCCGCCTATCTGGGACCGATCATTGTTCCTCCCGATACGTTTTCACGGCAGGTATGGTCGTACACAAATGCGGGGGAAGTGCACGAGGCAGGTTACGAACTGGGCGTCAACTACTATCTGTCGGACGAGTGGTTGATCGACGCAAATTTCACCTATTTTACGTTCGAAGTTGTCTCACGTCATCCGAACGACGTACTCTTGCCGAATGCTCCGAGGTATAAGGTCAACGGCGGAATATCGTACACGTCCCCCGACGGTTACGACTTTGGCGTAAAGATCAAGCATATTCCCGGGTTTCCTTGGGCTGCAGGGATCTATCGCGGTGACATTTTGGCCTACACGATCGTGAGCATCTCAGCCGCGTATGAAGTGTCTCAGAACTTAATGCTTTCGATGAACATGTCGAACGCGCTCGACAACCGGCATTACGAAATCTTTGGAGGTTCGATTCTGGGGCGAAGGGGAATCGTGACGGCGTCGTATACCTTTTAGTATATACATCCGTACACGAAAACGTCCCGCCTTTTGAACTTCGAAGGCGGGACGTTTGATTTTTCAGACCGTCTACCTATCAGATCCGGCGGATTTTCACCTTCATAATCGCCGCTGCCCCCCGCTTCAGCCGCAGGAATTTCACCTCATCCATTACCGATCTGATCAGGAATACTCCGCGACCGTGATCCTTCATGAGGTTCTTTTCTTCCAGCGGATTCGGAAGCGAAGTTGCGTCAAACCCCCTTCCTTCATCCTCAACGCGAAGAACGATCTGACGGGTTGACGACCGCAATCGGACGTGCACCTGCTTGTCCGGATCGGACCCGTTGCCGTGAAGGATAGCGTTGTTGACAGCTTCCGTAGCCGCCACAAGAAGTCTGTAGAGCGTCCCGTCGTCGAGGCTGAGTCTTTTACCGGCCTCCTGGAGGAACTTCTCCACCTTCCTAATCTCGCGCGGGTTGCTTGCCAGCAAGAGCATAAAGATGCGGGCCTTCCCGCGACTGCGGTGTCTTTGCATTGACGATCTGCGGTCAGTCACAACAACATATTCACGGAAAGTGAGAGGTTCGAAACGGTCGCCAATGCACGACCGCCTGTGCGCTGGGTCTCCCGCCAGCCGGCAAGTTGGACAGAGCCATTGCTATCGCCAAAAATCTCCATGGCGACCGTCGGACCGGAAGAGCTGAGCACACCGTCGAATGCGCGTTCTCCGTCACGATAGACATATCGTTCCTGGACAAATGCCCGGTATCCGACGGAAAGTCGAACGCCGTCGAACGGACGCACTGCGACGGCGGGCCACCAGCCAATCTCCACAAAGGACCTCTCCAGGCGTTCCCGAAAATCCCGCCATCGGAACAGACCGCGCTCAAATAAACGGAGAGTTCCTGTGAATTCCAACTGGAGCCGCGGCCCCAGAGGAGCCACGAGCGAATCCGACCAAGCGGCTTGCCGATAGGCGAAACTTTGCACCGACCCGATCTGGTCTTCAAAATCATACACGGTGTACGAGGCCGCCACTTCTGCCCGCAGGACATTTCGGAATCCATTCGGATGCGACCATATGACGCCCGGTGCCAGGCGCAACGTACGGATCTTCACATTGTTTGCGCTCTGGTACCGGCTGAGGTAGACAAGATGGTTCATGCCGGCCTCACATGCGACGACGAGCGTCACGTCCCGGGACCATTGATGCGAGATTTCCGCGGCCGCAGCGAGTAAAAGGTCGTCACGGTCGTCCGTGTTGAGCGAATCGGGTGTGTCATATCGAACCATGCTGGCCGAACCGCTCAGCGAAGCCTGTGTCGAGGCGTCGAGTACTGAGACGGCTCGCATCGACGTGAACACTCTTTGTGCCTGGTTCGATCTCCGGCGCGCCTGAGCCCGCTGCTGATCGACGACCAGCGACGACGCGGATGCATAAGGACGGACATCATGGCGCTCTTCCACAGTAGAGATTCCCGCGGAGAATTCGCTCCTCGCACCGGACAGCGGCAACCAATACATGCGCCCGATAAAGTCCAGAGATAGCTGCGTGATCCTGGAAGGAAGAACCTGTGGAGTCGTTCCCGTACCCGGGGCGCCCAGCGATATCGACCTATCGATCGTCCTTCCTCCCCATCCTCCTTCGATCGTCCCTCGGAAATCGGGACCCGCAGCGAACCACATGGCATTGCGGGCGGCAACAACTTCCTCCTGCCGTCGTAGCAATCCCGCGGCCGTCGCAGTTCCCCCCAAAAAATCTCCCGTCCCGCCCGTCAGGAGGTCCCTTCGCTGGTTGCGGTACGAGACGACGAGTGAATCACCCGCAGTTTCGCCGAATCTCCGTACCACGCTGAATGTGCCGTCCACGTCATGCGGTTGACGGTCGTTGAGGTCGGATTTATCCCATCGTCCGTCTCCCGTGATCTCCAATTCTTCCACCATCACTCGGGGAATCGTGCCTCGCAGCGCCCACCTGAGTCCGTCGCTCTCTCGCGACAACTGACGGTTCCATACCCAACCGGCAAGTCCCTGCAGAGAAAGCCACGGGGCGGCCGCGAACGAAGGTCCGGCGACCAGGCTGTGCTGCGACAACGCGCCAAGGTCTCCACCGCCGGGTCCGGTCAGCACCGACGACGATTCATGGAGCATGACGGCCCAGGGATCGGACACATTCCCTCTCATGTCGATGTGGCCGCTGTATTCATCCTGGCGTGGCGAACCCGTGAAACGGAGGAGCCGCGACTTCATGTGTTGGACGACATCGACGATGAACGGACCTTCGACGTGCTGCAGTGCCGCCGAACCCCTCCACGTCAGCGTATTCAGGAGTCGCTCAAATCCGAGCAAGAGTGTGCGCGATGTATCGGGAAGACCCGGTGTCATGCCGTGTGCACGGACCTGGGCATCCGCCGTCGAAGCGCGGCAGAACGTCAAAAAGACTACCGCAACGGCGTATAGCTTCACCGGTCGCACGTCAGGTCATCTCCAGATCCTGCGAGAGAGAATCTTCCAGTTTCCATGGTCCACGCCGGTCGCGACGAAGGGGGACTTCCCTGCCGGCAAAGTCGCGAAAACTGTCATACCGCGTGCTGGACCGTTCCATGTTTCCACGCGAATTCCAGTGCGAACCTTCGAAAGCACGCCGGGCCTGATCGCTTCCGCCATGGCGACAGGGTCGTGCAAATAGGCACTTCTTCGACCTTCGGTGAGGGCGTGATACTCCATATATCCGTCCAGGAGGCGGTGAAACCACGTGCGCCTGCGGGCAGGGAGCTTTGCCACCGAAGTGCAGAGATTGTCCCATGTGAGCATGACCTGCTGTGTGACGTCGAGAGGTACGACGGTCAGGCGCAAGCCGGAGGTGACGACGATGTCAGCCGCATGCGGGTCGACGAAGTAGTTGAATTCTGCGACCGGTCCGGTGTTGCCGGGCACACGGAACGCACCTCCCATGGAGACGATGCGGCCGACGGAGCGCATGGCCCGAACGTCCTTCTGCACTGCACGAGCGATGTTGGTCAGGGGACCCAGCGCTACTACGGTGAGGCGATTGCCGAAGCGACGCGCAAGAGCGGCGATTGTGAACGCAGCCGTCCCGGTTCTCGCGGGCCTCTTCATCAATCGCGGCACGAGCGACCCGAGACCTCCTGCACCATGAACCTCCGGCGCCGTGATCAGGGGAAGCCTCAGCGGCGCGGCCGATCCCTGAACGACCGGCGGACGAACACTCGAACCTGCCCTTTCAATGACCGCGTACACATTCCGTGTGCATTGATGGACCTCCGCATTTCCGGCAACGGTGGTCACCGCTTCGACGGAGATCTCCGGCGACCTGAGCGCCAGGAGGATCGCAAGAGCATCATCCACACCGGCGTCGGTATCGATGACAACGGGTCGCGGCGTCATGCAACGATGTCGTGTACGGAGCGCGTTGGCTGGAAACCGAGGAGGGATGCAGCTTTCGAAGTATTGAAGAGGGATTCCCGTCCGGTCAACGCATCGGCTGGGACCTTCACTTCAGGATAGAATTGTTTCAGCAGCTCCTTTGTAGGGATCTTGGTCCATTGCTCTTTGGCACTGATGAAGAAGGCTTCATGCGTTCCGAAGGCGGGAACATCGATCGCTTTTTTGATGGCTTCGACCACGTCCAGAACATGGATCCATCCCCAGAGATTCTTGTGCCACTTCTCGTATTCTGAGATCAGTGTCCGGTAGGTCGCGATCTCCTTGTCTTCCGGCACCCAGATCCACGGCGGCCGCAGGGAAATCGTCTGCATGCCGTACGTTCGCGCATAGGATGCGCACAGGAGCTCGCCCGACACCTTGCTCAGACCGTATGCATCCTGGGGGCGCAACGGATGCTCCTCGTCCAGGGGAATGTATTCCGGCCACATTCTCGTCTTCGCAAATGCGAACCCAAGCACAGACTCGCTGGACATAAATACGAACCGCCGAACTCCGGCCAGCGCAGCGGCTTCCAGCACGTTGAACGTACCGACTGTGTTGACCTGAAAAACGCGTTCGGGGGGATCATTCAGCGGATGGGCGATCCCCGCGAGATGAACGACGGCGTCGAAGTCGTCCACCGCCTTTGTCAACGACGACAGGCTGAGGATATTGGCGCGCGTGAATCGCGAGTAACCTTCGAAGGGATTCCTGAGATCAATGACCGTCACGTCGTGATCGCGCGCGAGCTCGCGCACCACATACCGTCCGACCAACCCGCTGCCGCCGGTTACCAGGATCTTCATGCGAGCTCCGCGATATCGCCGCGCTCTGGAATGACCGCCTGACCGTATCCTTCCTCCTTAAGCCGAGCGGCCAGCACTTCAGCCTGTTCGAGCTCTCCGTGGACGAGAAAGATCCGTTTGAGCCGTTTCCGGTCCATCGCTCGAACACATGCCAGAAGCTCGTCCTGTCCAGCATGGGCGGAGAAGGCATTGAGTTTCACGACCTCCGCGCGGCGCGTCCGCAATTCCCCGAGGATCTTCACTTGCGTATCGCCGTTCACCAATCGCCGGCCCAAAGTGTGTTCAGCCTGGTAGCTGATGATCAGGATCGTCGAGCGGGGGTCCTCGATATTATTTGCGAGATGATGGACAATGCGTCCGGCCTCACACATCCCGGACGCGGAGACGATGACGCACGAGCCTGAGAGCCTGTTCAAACGCTTCGATTCCTCCACGGACCGCACATAGTGCAGCCGGCTGAAGCCGAACGGGTCTTCGTTCTGATGGAGGTACGATATCATGTTCTGGTCGAAACATTCCGGGTGCATGCGAAAAACATCGGACGCATTGACTGCCAAAGGACTGTCGACGTACACCGGCAGTGGGGCCAGGAGTCCCTGGTCGAACAGCTCAAAGAGGATATACACGAACTCCTGGGTCCGGCCAAGGCTGAACGCCGGTACAATGACCTTTCCCCCCCGTTCGGCCGTCGACCTGACGACTGTGGCCAAGCGTTCGCGCATCCCCGCCTGGTCTTCATGCTGATGTCCGCCGTATGTGCTTTCGCACACCAACACATCGACATCGCCCAACGGTTCGGGGTCGCGGAGGATCGGCATGTTCTTCCGACCAAGATCGCCCGTGAAACCGACGCGGAGCGATCTCCCCTTCTCCTTTACGTCAATCATCATAGATGCAGAGCCGAGGATGTGCCCGGCATCGGCAAAAGAGACGTCGACTCCATCAGCAGCCTGAAACGACTTGTGATACGGAACGGTAACAAACTGGTCCATCGTTGACCGGACGTCGTCGGGACCGTACAAAGGCTCCACCGCCGGAAGCGTGTGTTTCCGGTGGATCCTGTTCACAACCTCTGCATCCCGAACTTGAATATAAGCGCTGTCGTACAGCGTTATGTTGCACAGGTCGCGGGTAGCGGGAGTGGAGTAGATGCGGCCGGCAAAGCCTGACCGGACGAGATTCGGCAGGTTGCCTGCGTGATCTGCGTGCGCGTGCGACAGGAGGAGTGCATGCACAGAGGAAGGGTCAAAAGGAAAATTCTTGTTGCGTTCGTACGATTCCTGCCGCCTTCCCTGAAAGAGCCCCCCTTCCAGTAGAACAGTCGAGTCGTCGGTCATCAACCTGTGCATCGAACCCGTGACAGTGCGCGCAGCACCGTGGAATTGGAGGCGCATAGCTATCCGAAAAAGATCACCAGTGGAGGCAACTTAGCCAGATTGACCCCAAGATGCAACGTTGGCCGTCACGACTCAATTCTCTTCGCGGTTGGCTGCGATACGGCAGGCTGAGTGGCGTTGAGTCTCTTGCGTGCAGCCCCCGCCAACGGCGACGACGGCATTTCACGCAAAAGGCGTTCATATGTCGCGCGTGCGCGCGCAATCTGTCGAAGAGATTCATAGCTCTTGCCAAGCATGAACATTGCATCGGCACGTTTGTTCGAACCGCTTAAAGCGATCACACGTTCGAAGGACGTCACGGCGTTCGTCCAACGACTCATGGCGGCCTCGCACTCTCCGATCCAATATTGGCAATTGTCGGCCAGATCTTCGGGAATCCCCTCTTCCAGAAGCCGGCTGAGCCACGATCTGGCCTGATCGTACCTCCTTCCCTGAAAGAGAGCAAACGCTTCTTCGTATTCAAGCCGCAATATCGCTGCCGTCCTGCGGACAGGAGGCTCGGTACTCTTCAGTACCGTAACCTCCGGGCGCAAGGGGCCTGACACCGGGCCGGCAGGCACAGTTGTTTCCGGTCGCGCTGCCCGTGGAATGTTTGTCGCCATGGGAGCGCGCTGTTCGAGCTGCTGCACGCGGTCGGCAAGTTCCTGTGTGCGAGATTCGCGGCTTCGTGCCTGTGCCATGAGCGCATACAGGGAATCACGAAGTCCATACACATCCAAGCGCAGGGCCAAGACTTCACGGCGACTTTCGGACAGCGCCAATTCCAGCGCCCGTATTGTCGAATCAGTGGCCGCTGTCGGCCGGGGGGCATTCATGGATACGACACTGCGAACGACGGGGGTGAAAAATACTTCACGCTCCGTCGGCCGGGAGCTCGTACATCCGGAGAGTACGAAAGCGCCCGCGATCGCGCACAAAGCTACATGGCTGTGGGTGTTCACGTTGGCCTTATTCTGTGGGTGGTTGTTTTCCAGTATTGAGGACAAATGCTATGAATCCGAGAAGCCCGACGACAATGATTGCAGTCGTTACCTGGTCCGCCAAGCCGGGCTGTTTCCGAATCTCCGGCGGCTCCGGAACGCGGCGCACCGGCCGGAAATCTCGCCAGGATATTTCTCGTACGGCATCGACCCGGAAGGCGAACTCATACACATGTTCTACAGTCCCCAGTCTGACGGGAAGGACGACACTGACCTGACTTCCGACGCTTGCAAGGATCTCGCTCCGAATTGCCGCGTTTCCATGATCGACCGTAGGGAGGAGATCTCGTTCCTGCCACGATTCGCCGTTGAACGAAATGTTCTCATACGGTATGACAACCTCCCGGACATATCCCAGAGGAGGCAGAATGATCGATGCGCCATGGTTCGCAGTATCTGCATAGAGCGTTGTGGAGTGACGCACATGCGAATACCTCCCCTGTATGCCGATAGCCGTTCTGGGCCAATCGATGGAAAGGTTCTCCTGGGAAAGGTTTTGCAGTTGAAACGTCGCCGCGGCATCGTCGAAACGGAACTGTACGACTAGCCGCTCATCCTGAAAGATCATGCGACGATCCACGACCGGAGCGACCATGGAGAAGACATACCTGTATTTTCGCCCTTTTCCGGGGGCGAATTGCGAACCTGCACCGCAGCCAGTCATCATGACGGCAATGATATACAGCACCACGGTCTTCTTCCAACCCGTCATCAGGTATGTTTGGGACCGCATCGTCATTTCAACAGCAGCATCTTCTTCGTTGTGGCAAAGTGATTCCGCATTTCCGGATCGACGGACAGGAGTCGATAGAAATACACGCCGGTGGCGACTGCTGCACCGTTCTCGTCGCGTCCGTTCCACGTCACAAAGTAGGTTCCAGCATCCCTGTCGCTGCGCTCTATGGTCCGCACTTTCTCTCCAACGATGTTGAAGATTTGTACGGCCACGCGCGGTACTCTTCCGGCAATCTCCGGCACGTCGTACATGATCGTCGTTGTGGAGTTGAACGGATTCGGATAGTTCTGATACAACGCAAACGTAGTCGGATACGTCTTGACCTCCGTCGTCAACTGTTTGTCCGGAATGACTGTCGAGATATTCGGCCCGGTGCTGATGCTGATCGACAGGGAGTCGATGTCCGACGTATCCAGTGCCGCGATCGGCAAACGGAAGATCGGTCCCGAACCGGTATCGATCGGCTGGTTCTCGAAATTGTAGGCTATTGCACGGACCACGTATTGATCCGCCACAACGGCCACTTCCATCGCCTTCGCCCGGCTGAATTTGACGTCGTTTGTCAACGCAGTCACCGGACGTTTCAGGCGCAGGTACACCTGGACGCCCTTCACCGGAACATCATTGGCCAGATTGACGCGGACACCCTTCGACGTGAGTTCGAGCGTTGCGAGTGCGTTGGAGGGTGATCCCGTCGTCTTCTCGCCGGCCGCCGACGAACGCGGTTCGCCGGTTGTCGCCGCTATCATCTCGCCGTCCGCCTCGAGCATGACGAATGGGAAGGCTTTCAGGACAGTGTCGCTGATGGTCACCTTGCTACCGCTCAGGATGTAGTTCCTGCAGGCGATTGCGTCGAGGACATTGACGACACCGTTGCTATCCATGTCTGCCGCGACGAATTGCGGACCTCTCAGCGAATCTACACCCAGCATATGGTCGATGATTGCAGTCAGGTCGGCGACATCGACCCGGACGTCGAGGTTCGCGTTTGCAACGAGCTGCTGAGCTTCCACGGTAAAGTCTGTGGCCGGCAATGCGCCGGGGGTTGCGCGAACGCGATACAAACCAAGTTTGTCGCCAAGTTGAAGCGTCGTCGACGCCACGCCCTGAGCATCGGTTGTATCGACTGTGCGACTCAGACCGTAGCCAGTGGCGCCGTTCGGTGCCTGCACCGCTTCGAACTTCACCGGAATGTTCGGCACGACGTTGCCGCCCGTGTCGTACACGGTGACGACGAACGGTTGGACGGGCTGCATGACGAGTCCGAGCGTCCGTGTTGAAGATGTCGCCGAGCTGTGCGGGGTGCCTGGCAGCGCCGATGCCGTAAAGGTCACCGGGGGCAGACCGGTCGCGATGGCGCGGACTGAATACGGTCCGACCTTCAATCCAAGCCGCAGTACGGTCGACGCCGTTCCGCTCGTGTCCGTAGTGTCTGTCAGCGTGCTCAATGAATGGCCGACCGCATTCGACGGCGTATCGATCACCGCGAACGTCACCTGAGCGCCTGCAACGGGATTTCCGTACACGTCGGTTATCCTGGCGACAAAGGCAGAGTCGAGCAGGGTCAGGATCGGTCGCACGAGCGTTGTACCGTTGACGCGGGCCATGACGGCCGCCTGTGCAGCCTCCGCAACCGCGGGGATGGAGCGCGTTACACCAGGCAGAACGGACGACGACGCCTTTACCACATATGTGCCGGCCCTGTTTCCAAGAGTCAATCTGACCTGGGCTCGTCCGGCGGTATCGGTGATCGCGGATGCGACATCGAGGCCTTGTCCGTTGGATCCCGAAGGTGCTGTTGCGATACTGAAATTGACCGGCGCATTCTTGACCGGATTCGCTTCACCATCGAGGATGATGAATGTGAACGGACTCAACTGTTTGAGCACCGTATCACGCCGGCCGCCCGACATGGTATCCATGACGCTTGGTTTGCCGTGCGTTGCTTCCATCTCAAACCTCGCCAAGATGATGGAATCCTCGTCAACACTGGCTTCGACGACATACTTGCCGATCTTCCGCCCCAGCGTCAGCAACGTCGAGGCACGACCCAACGAGTCGCTGTAGGCGACCGTATCGCTGACAAGAGCGCTCTCGCCTCCAGAAGGCGTTTCTATGACAGCAAACCGCACCGACGTGCCGGAAACGGCAAGACTGTCGCTGTCCTGGAGCCGTACGACAAGCGGGTTCGTCAATGTCGTCTTGATCGAATCGGTCTGGGCATCGCCGCCGACCTTCGCGACAAACTTGACGGCAGACCGGGCGATTCCGACGAATTTCCGTGCGGCGATTTGAGGAGCACCCGCGACCGCAGCAGTCACTTCGTATCGGCCTGATCGGCTACCCAACTTCAGCAGCGTGGATGCCACGCCGTTCGAATCCGTCGCAGAAACCGTCTGCGACAACGATGCGCTGTCAGCTCCGACCGGTTGGTTGGTGATCGAGAAGTTCACGATGGCCCCGGGGACTCCTTGCCCGAAGGCGTCGGTCACGCGCACCATGAAGAGCGAATCAAGAGGCTGGTTGCGTCTACCTGAAGCCGAATCAACACCGGCCGCATGCAGCGTATCCGCTTCCCATTCGTACTTGATGATCGCATCCAGCGGATTACCTGCGTCCGCTGCCGTGAATCTTCCAAACCCGCGGACGTTTGTACGGGTCAATACATTCCCTAACCTCGTTACTCGCTGCCGTCTCCAGCGGTTTTCACCCGGTGGCAAGCGCCAGACATCGAGCGTCGAGGCGTCCTGGCCCTGGAGTTCATCCGACGTGTACGAGAACGTCACATCCGCAGTCGTCGGACCGAACTCGGGAGTGATATCAAAATATCGTTTGATCGTGCTGCGACCGTTCGCGGTGATCGCAATGCCGGACGTGCGAATGACGTTTGTGCTTCCAAGAGGGGCGCCGGACCACACAATGGTCATACCTATCCCGCCGAAGTCGGAGGTAGTCACACCGCTGCTTAAGTCGACCGACTTGGAGATCTTGCCGGCGATGTATCCCTGTTCCGTGAGGCGACCGGAGATCGTTCCGAGGAAAACGACGGAGTCTGCGGGCATGGCCAGCGTGACATTCGTACCGATGAGCAGTGTATCCGATATGCGGAGACTGCCTGCCGCTTGCTTTGTCGAGACGGCCGGGCTCACAAGGGTCAAATTCTGGTATGACCGTGCGGGGATGAGTTGTCCAGCGCCGTTAAAGGCGAATGTGCCGCCGATATTCGGCGGAAGTCCGATCGCCGAGTCGCGGACGGCAAACGTGCCCGTATTCGTGAACTGGCCTCTGTTCCGGAAGCTCTGGCCGTACGTCGGCATGGAGCCGAGAGCGAACAAAGCTCCGGCGAACAGGACCAGACTCCAGCGCGGACGCCGCACCGATCCTCCGTTGGTACCGGGGGGACCGTAACGGCACGCACCGTTCGTCACGGATTGCGCAGTCATGATGTCACCTTGTGTCTTCATCTCTGAAAGATCTTTCGATTCGAACGCCTTCGTGAGACACGGCTCTTCCTTCCCGGACGGTCCTGTACTGGACATCCCGGCAAGGAGGAGCGGAAAGATCCTGACCACTCACGCATCGGCGTTCGACCATTCATTCTGTCGTCCGTATTCGTGGACGTAGCAACTGTTGCGTTGCTCCATTTCTCTCCTGCGTAAAACTTTCGGGGAGGCGAGGACGGATCGGAGCATATCCGCCCTCACCTCCATTTCCGAAAGCCATCACACCATGCCTCAACCGCAACCTGGAGGGCGCACCGATGCCTGGACGGGCTGAGCAGTCCCATCCTGCGCCGGCGGATGTTCTCCGGTTGTCGCACCTGCAGTGGCGCCGATTGCGGGAGAAGGAGAGAAACTCCCGTGGCGGCGCATCCGGTCTTCCCGAACCGGGCGGACCGAGTGCATACACCGAGGTCGTACGTGTCTGTGAATTACTCTCGCTGGACACGGGTCGAGTACTTCCTCATTGGATGTTATGTCCTTACGTGCACTTCATGTGCTTTCACAGTGTCGCCCGGACGTTCCATTCCGTACACACCGGTACGGCGATCGTCCTGGCGCACGTGCAGCATAGCGCGGCGTACGAACTGCGTCGGGCAGAGATCCCCGAGGGCGGCCGCGGATCCCGGCCGTCATGCGTACTTCGCCCGTTGGGCCGCCACGTGGTGGCCCGGTGCCGCAACCGGGTGCGGGCAGGCGCGGCCACCGACTCCAGCGGGAAGATTTCCGCCGAGACGGCATTCCGCGCGACCGAATATGGACTATCCGTCGTTCGCGTTGCATGGACGTATTCCTTCCGGACGATCGTCCGAAGGGATTGTCCCTACGCTATGTGTTCGTTGTCATCCTCCGAGTGAAATCCGCTCTTAGTACACCGAGATCGTTCCGGCGTTGGTGATGGCGCCGTCGTTCTCGAGGTCGCCGTTCATCATAAGCGTCTTGGAGGCGCTGTTCGTGAACGAAGCACCCGATGCGACCGACAGGCTGAGGCTGCTGATGCTCGCCAATCGCAGCGTCGTCGCATTGTTCGTCACCAGACCGCTGCCAAGAAGGCTCATCCTGCGTGCTTCGACCAGCGTGCCGCCGATGTCCTTCGTCGACGTCCCGTCAAACAGCACGATGTTCATGTGCTCTCCGTCCAGGCTGCTGAGCGTCTGGGAGCCTCCATCACCCACGAACGCAAGAGCCGAGGATGCGTTGGTGGAATCGTAGTCACGCGATCCCGACCCCGACCCGACGA
>MHAK01000127.1 GCA_001802945.1 Ignavibacteria bacterium RIFCSPLOWO2_12_FULL_56_21
CGTTCCCTTGATGCATCGGACCGTCTCCTACCTTGCCCAAGAGCAGGCTGTGCGCGCTATCGTTCGTACGGGCACGGAAGTGGCGGTCCCCCTCTCGCGGACCGCGAGAGGAAGGCTGCGCATTGTTATGCCGGACAGGCAGGAGATCGCCGCAACGCCAACGATCACACCATCCGGTGCGGCCGTATCGTTCAGGGAAACTCGCTTACCGGGAGTATACAGCGTCATGGAAGATGGGGCAGAAATCGACCGCTTTGCGGTCAACATTGCCGCGGAAGAAGGTGATACCGCTCCGGCGGACGAAACGCGCGAACGAAAGCTTTGGGAAGACATCGGCGTATCCCCGGACCGAGTACGCAGGCTCGATCCGGTCGTTCCGCTTGAGATTTCGATCCGTCAGGCCCGCTTTGGGACAGAAGTTTGGCGTTGGTTCCTCTCGGCTGCACTCGTGCTGGCCGTGGTCGAGCTGTTGCTTTCATCATATCTTCGAACATCGCGCGAGCAGGGAGGGGCATCATGATAGAACTTGCCGGGACGGGCCGCGAGAGGTGTGTGCTCGTTGGAGTATCCACGCGCGCTTCTTCGCGTGAAATGCTCTCGGATTCTCTTGACGAACTGGCTCTCCTTGCCGACACGGCGGGGGCCGATGTTGCATCGCGCGTCGTTCAGGACCGCGATCGTTTCGACCCGTCGACTTTCATCGGCAAGGGAAAGGTGGAGGAGCTTCGCGCGCTTGTGGCGAATGAGCACATACCGCTGGTGATCTTCGACGACGACCTCTCTCCCGTGCAAGTGCGGAACCTTGAAAAATCTCTTGAGGTCAAGGTTCTCGACCGGAGCGGCCTCATTCTCGACATCTTCGCTTCCCGGGCAAAGTCGAACGAATCAAAAACGCAGGTCGAACTTGCGCAACTCCAGTATTTGCTTCCCCGATTGACCCGGGCATGGACTCATCTGTCCAAACAATTCGGCGGCATCGGCACGAAGGGGCCCGGCGAGACGCAGATCGAAACGGACCGCAGGATGATCCGGACGCGTATCGGTCACCTCAAGGACAAGCTCGATCGTATTGGACAACAGCGGGACACACAGCGCAAGAGCCGGCGGCGTCACATCCGGGCGGCGCTGGTCGGTTACACGAACGTGGGAAAGTCGACGCTCTTAAATCTCCTGTCGGGGTCGGAAGTATTCGTTGAGAATCGACTGTTCGCAACGCTCGACCCAACGACGCGGTTCGTCGATCTTGGGGGCGGGAACACGATGCTGATGACCGATACCGTAGGGTTCATACGCAAACTTCCCCATCATCTCGTCGCGTCGTTCAAGAGTACGCTGGAAGAGACGACGGAGGCGGACTTCCTCATTCATGTCGTCGACATTTCGAGCAAGAATTTCGAAGAGCAGATCGGCGTGGTGAAGGAAACGCTGGAAGAACTCGGAGCGGGGGCGAAAACGACGATCATGGTCTTTAACAAGCTCGACCGGCTTGTCGACCGCAGCATCATGCCGGCCGTCGTCCAGGAATTTCCGCGGCACGTGTTCGTGTCCGCAACGAGGGGCATCAACATCCTGGGCTTGAAAGAGGCTCTGCTGGACCTCGTGCGGATGGAATTCCGGGACATGACCGTCCGCATGCCCCAGATGCAGCAACGCGCTATTTCACAGCTTCACGATATCGCTGAAGTCCTTGAACAATCCTACGTGGAACAGGAGGTCCTGCTAAAAGTCCGCGTCGCCATCCGGGACGAGTACAGCATCCGTCAGCTGGTCAAGGATGCTGAGGGGTCTTTGGAATCCGTTCAGGCTCCAGGATAACCGTTCCTTCAAAAGCCCGCCGCACTGCTTCCGCATCTCCCCTGCTTCCCACAATATCACCCCAGTGCATCGGAATGACGACTGAGGCGTTGAGCGAGCGTGCAACCTGGCCCGCCTCGATGCCCGACATCGTGTAGGTGCCGCCGCACGGCAGCATCACAACGTCCGCTTTTGCGCGGACGATCTCCGGTATCGCGTCCGTATCGCCCGTGTGATAGATCCGCTGTCCCGACGACAAGGTGACAATGTATCCTACCCATCCGTTCTCCTTTGGATGGTACTTTCTCCCCAAGTTGTACGCGGGCAACGTTTCCAGTTTCCACCGCCCGGCGTCAATCTGAACGCCCGGCGTGACGACGATGCCTCTACCCCCGACCTTCTCCAGTGTGTCCTGAGTCCCCACGACGATCGTTTCCGGCTTCCGGATGATCTTCACGTCATCCGGAGAGCAATGATCGTAATGCGCATGCGTGATCAGAATGAGGTTCGCCTGTGGCGCCCCTGGCTGAAGCTTCCAAGGATCAATGTAGACAAGCGCGCCGGCATCTTCGATCAGAAAGGACGCGTGTCCGAGCCAGTGAATATGGGAGATGTTCATAGCGGTTCGTCTTATTCTTTACTCCCCCGGTGTCGTTTCGACTTGAGCACCGTCCGTGCTTTGGCGTACCCCGGTTTGATAATATCGTAAATGATCGCAATTCGCTTCTTGTACGGTATGAACGCGCTCTTCATGGCGTTAATCGTCAGCTTTTCCAGCTCATCCAGTCCAAGTCCGAATTCCCGATGCGCCGTCAGATATTCGTCGGTCAATGTTATTCCGCTCATCAGTCGGTCGTCGGTATTCAACGTTACGCGGAAGCGATAGCGATGGAATATGCCGAACGGGTGATCCTCAACGCGCTTGACCGCCCCCGTATGCACATTGCTGGTCAGACAGATCTCAAGCGGAATGCGTTTGTCCAAAACATACTGCGCCAGCGTTCCCATGCTCAGAACCTCGCCGTCCTTGATACGCATGTCTTCAATGAGGCGCGTAGCATGGCCAATCCTGTGGGCGCCGCACCATTGGACGGCTTGCCAGATCGATTCCTTCCCAAATGCCTCGCCGGCATGCACCGTAATGTTGAAGTTCTCTCTCTGGATGAAATGGAAAGCGTCGACGTGTTTCTTGGGAGGGTAACCTCCTTCTTCTCCGGCGAGGTCGAATCCCACAACGCCTTGATTTCGAAAATCGACGGCAAGCTCGGCCACCTCCAGCGACGCCTCAGGCTTCATATGCCGCATGGCACAGAGGATGAGACCAGATTCCACGCCGAATGTTTTCCGCCCCAGTTCGAGCCCGCGCAAGACCGACCTCACGATTCGCTCGTGATGGAGTCCCTTACCGGTGTGAAAAACCGGGGCAAAGCGTGTTTCGAAGTAGACGATGCCGTCGTTCTTCATGTCCTCGACGGTCTCGTACGCCACACGCTCCAGGGCCTCTTCGGTCTGCATCACGGCACATGTGTGCTCAAAGCCTTCCAGGAACAGCGGCAGGCTTCCCCTTTGCGCACCCCGCTGAAACCATTTTCCCAATTCCTCCGGGTCTGTCGTCGGAAGTCCGCCGTACTTCTGGTCGCGTGCAAGCTCGATCACTGTGGCCGCCCGTACTCCCCCGTCAAGATGGTCGTGCAAAAGGACCTTTGGCAGCGAGCGCATAAAGGAGGGAGTCATCGGGTCATGGGTGGAACGTTTCATGGCGGTCACGAGAGTGGTCCAACAGCCCGTTCCACTGCGTTGAGCAGGAAACCTGACTGGAGTTGTTGAAGGATGACTTGGATATCGTTGTGGAGCACCCTGTCGCGGTCGGCGAACGGGACGGCCGAACGGACGGCCCTGTAAGCGGCTTCCGTCCCTTTCCCGGCGGCAAGGGGCGTTTCGGATTTCCAGCGCCGGGCATAATCGAGCGCCTGGCAAGCGCACAACAATTCGATCGCCAGCACGGTTTCCGCGTTCTGGAGAATTCTCCACGCCTTTTGGGCGCTGATCGACCCCATGCTGTTGTGGTCCTCCTGATTCGCCGAAGTTGGGATGGAATCCACGCTCGCCGGATGTGCGAGGACTTTGTTTTCGGACACCAGCGACGCAGCCGTATATTGAGCGATCATCAGGCCTGAATGCAGGCCCCCTTCCATTGCCAGGAACCGCGGAAGGCCGCTGAGCGATCCGTTGACAAGCCGCTCCGTCCGTCGTTCGGAAATATTGGCGAATTCTGCAAGTGCGATAGCGAGGAAATCGAGGGCCAGAGCCATCGGCTGTCCGTGAAAATTTCCACCCTCCAGATGGACGCCCGACTTCGGGAAGATGAGGGGATTGTCGTTTGCCGAGTTGATCTCAATGGCCACTTTGTCTGCGACGTACGAAATGGCGTCGCGCGACGCTCCGTGCACCTGCGGACAACACCGGATGGAATACGCGTCCTGGACACGCTCGTCGCCGTGTCGATGGGATTCGCGCAGTTTGCTACCTTTCATCAATGCCCGGAGATTGTTGGCAGCGTGCATCTGTCCAACGTAGGGTCGCACGGCATGTATGCGCGCGTCAAACGGGGTGTCGCTTCCGCGGAGCGCTTCGACGCTGACCGCGGCGGCGATGTCGGCAATGCGCACAAGTTCCAACGATCTGTGTACAGCGAGAGCAGCATAGGAAGTCATCATCTGCGTGCCGTTGATGAGCGCCAAACCCTCCTTTGCCGTCAATTTCACGGGAGCTATGCGTGACCTCTTCAGGGCTTTTCCCGCCGACTCCATGCTCCCGTCGTTTCGCCAGACATTACCCCGGCCAAGCATGGCTAGCACGAGGTGCGCCAGTTGCACGAGGTCGCCACTCGCCCCGACGGAGCCCTGCGAAGGAATGACAGGAATGATATCGGCGTTTACCATAGAACAGAGGGTATGCACTGTTGCAACTCGGATACCGGAAAATCCTTTTGCCAGAGCATTGACCCTGAGCGCCATCATGGCACGTACAATCTCACGGGGGAGCGGCTCGCCAGCACCGGCAGCATGACTCAGGATAAGGTTTTCTTGAAGTTCCTCAATGCGATCGATGTCGATCCTGACATTCGCAAACTCACCAAATCCGGTCGTCACGCCGTACACAGTTTCACCTTCGCTGAGCCATCGCTCCACAAGCGCCCGGGAGGCCGTCATTTTCTTCACAGCGCGCGGTCCGAGCGCGACACGACTTTTCCGGACGGCGATCTCCCAGAGTTGCTCGACGTTCAGGTCAGTGCCATTCAGTTGAATTGCCATGGGGGGAAAGTTAACGGTGGGAATGACTGATTGTGCAATGTACCCCGAATGTGAAATACTTACAACACGCGAATCTGAGCGGTTTGATTGACTTTCGAAACGAAACTGAGTATCATCTCATCAGATAGAGGCGGCTTTTCGGTTTGTAATTCTTACCAAACCTGGCTACGGACCGACCACCTACCCCACCTACCATTTATGCCCGAAGAAGAGAAGATAAGGGTACTGATTGCCGATGACGAAGATCCGCTGCGCATGACTCTTGCCGCGTGGCTGACCGACGAAGGCTTCGATGTTAAACAGGCGGCTGACGGACTCGAGGCTATCAAGAAAGTTCAGGGAGAGGATTTTGACATTGCTCTACTGGACATCAAGATGCCGGGGGCAAACGGACTGGAGGTACTCCGATACATCAAGAAGAATTCCGCGGCGACCGAAGTGGTTATGGCTACCGGGATGAGCGACGTCGGAATGGCGGTTGAAGCGATGAAGCTTGGCGCACGGGAGTACCTCACAAAGCCGATCGACATGGATCAACTGGTACCCCAACTCCGCAATCTCATCAAGAAACGGGATGCGGAAGACAGAATCCGCAAGCTCCAGGCGGAGCACACGTCGCGTCTTCTCTACGATCTCCACAATCCCATCGCCGGCCTGAAACAGAGCATCGGATATCTCATGAAAGGCATGGCGGGAACAATCGGCGATCATCAGAAAGAGCTTCTGGGCTACATGACCTCGTCGATTGACAAGGTCATTCTGCTGCTGAATGACATGATGGACCTGACGAAGCTCGAAGGGGGCCGCGTCCGGCTGAACAAGGGCATTGGAAGTCTCGGAATGACCGTTCAGACGGTCATGAACGAATTTCGCGTTCCCATCCAATCGGCCAAGATCACCCTCGATGTCCATGTAGAAGACGAGCTGCCTACACTGGAATACGATGCGGAGAAGATCGAGCAGGTCGTCAAGAATTTTCTGACCAACGCACTCAAATACACGCCCGAGCAGGGAGCGATCGTCGCGCAGGTACGGAAGGTTGCTCTCGTGATCGAAGAGGGCCAGCAGCCGAGCGAGTATGTTTTGGTCTCCGTGTTCAACAGCGGTCCGGGAATCCCTAAAGACCGGCTTGGGCTAATCTTCGACCGGTACCGGGACCTTGTCGCCGGCGGCGACAACAAGAAATCTACGGGTCTCGGCCTGATCATTTGCCAGCGGATCGTCGAGTCCCACAACGGCAAGATCTGGGTGGAATCCGAGGAGGGAAAAGGGGCGACATTTTCATTCGCCCTCCCTGTGCGGTAGGAGCATGAACCCTCCGGCGATGCATATCCTTGTCGTCGATGATGAAACGGATTTCCAGACTGTCATTCGCTCCACCCTGGAGAACGAGGGGTATCGCGTAACGACTGCCGGGGACGGCGCCGCCGCCATCAATCAGCTGCAAGCTGCTTCGTTCGATCTGGCCCTTCTGGATGTGCGCCTGCCGCGCGTCGACGGCGTGGAAGTTCTCCGGTTCTTGCGCGATCATTTCCTCGATACGCAGGCTGTGATGCTTACGGGCGTGAACGATATCCGCCTTGCGGTCGAGTGCATGCAGCTCGGAGCCTATTCGTACATACCCAAGCCCTACTCTTCGATCGAACTGTTAGCAGTAATTCGTCGGGCGCTCGAGCGGAAACGCCTCCTGCAGGAAAACCGTGTCCTCAAGGTTGAACTCTCACGTCACGCGATGGCGGAAACGATCATCGGCCGCAGCAAGCCCATGCTCGACGTCCTCAGTGTCGCATCGCGCGTTGCTCCCACCGATTCGACCGTACTCATCCAGGGACCCAGCGGCACCGGAAAAGAACTTGTTGCCAGCTTCATCCATCGCAACAGCCTTCGAAAAGAGAATCCATTCATCACCATCAATTGCGCCGCCGTGCCCGAAACGCTCATCGAGAGCGAGCTGTTCGGCCACGAAAAAGGGGCGTTCACAGACGCCGTCGCCCAGCGACAGGGGCTCGTCGAAATGGCGAGCACCGGAACGTTGTTCCTGGACGAGGTCGGCGAAATCAGCACGATGATGCAGCCGAAGTTGCTCCGGTTTCTGCAGACCGGGGAGTTCCGCCGCGTCGGAGGCAACAAGGCCCTCAACTCCAACGTTCGGGTCGTCTCTGCCACTAATAAAGACCTGCGGAGCGAAGTCGCTGATGGACGATTCCGCGAAGACCTGCTGTACCGGCTCAATGTGATCACCCTCGAGGTTCCGCCGTTACGCGACAGGAGCGAAGACATTCCACAGCTTGTCGAACACTTCCTGCGCAAACGCGTGCGGTCGAAAGCGGTAAAAATGATTGACGACAAAGCGATGGAGCTGCTGATGCGCTATGACTGGCCGGGAAACGTTCGGGAACTTGAGAACGTGATCGAGCGCGCCGGCATCCTGTGCCGCGAAGGAATGATCCGGGTTGAGGACATTGCACTTCCGGCAGGATTGCATCCGGGACGGCGGGAGCAGAATGGAGACTCAATCCTTGGGACAGCCGTCGGCATGCGGGAGATTGAGAAGGCCCATATCGACGGCGTCTTGAAACTTGTCAGTTGGAATAAGAACACGGCGGCCGGCATTCTTGGCATCAGTTTGAAAACGCTCTACACAAAGATCCAGCAATTCAACCTGACCCGGGATTGACCGCCCATCCCGATCCTGCTCTACACTCGCTCTCTCCCGCATGCATCTTTGGATCCTCCGCCATGGAGAAGCGCTTCGGCCTCCCCACGTTGATGATGCCGACAGACCGTTAAGCGACGTCGGCATGCGGCAGGCAAACGCCGCCGCAGTTGCAATCAGCAAGCTGGAAGTCCTTGAGGAGATATGGACGAGCCCATTGCTCCGCGCCAGACAGACTTCCGATGCGTTTGCGAGGGCGTGTACCGGCGTTCCGGTCCGCGTCGTCGAAGAACTGGCGCCGGGGACCCGCCCCAGAACGATCGTAGACCTCCTCCGGACATCGCAAACAAAGTCTGTTCTGCTCGTCACGCACGAGCCGCTGAGCAGCGATCTGACCTCCTTTCTTGCCGCCGGCGACGGTTCCCTCCATGTCGAGTTCACCCCGTGCACGCTTGCTCTCCTCGCGTTTGGCCGCGATATACGCAAAGGCGGCGGCATTATCAGGGCATTCCTGCCCCCCGAAGCAATACTCCATCAACGCATCACGCATAGGAGTTGATCATGCATGCAAGCGCTTCCTGGTGTATCCTCCCTGCCTGTGTACTGATGACGTCGTGCGGACCGAACGAGGATCGTGTTCGCGCGATGATCGCAGACGAATTCGCCCGACAGGGAACAAAATCGTTCATTGTCCAGGCAGAAACCATCGGACCGTACAGCCCGGCGATACGGACAGGGTCGTTCGTTTTCGTGTCGGGTCAGATAGGTCTCGATCCGGCGACAGGGGCGCTTGCCGGCAATGATATCCAAGCGCAGACCCGACAGGCGATGTCTAATCTCCTGACAATACTGTCCAAGGCGGGATGCGACTCTTCCGACGTTGTGCAGTGCACAGTCTACCTCACGGACATGAAGGAATTTCCAAGCATGAATCAGATCTATGGTGGGTACTTCCAGGAAGACCGTTACCCAACCCGGACGACCGTCGAAGTACGTTCCCTCCCACGGAACGCAAAGATCGAGGTGGCCGCCGTCGCATACGCACCGCAGCTCCCGCAATGAATCCGCCACGACGTGATATCCATGCGCCACGTGGTTCTTCGCTCACCTGCAAGGGATGGGTGCAGGAAGCCGCGTATCGGATGATCTGCAACAATCTAGACCCCGAGGTGGCCGAACGTCCACAGGATCTCATTGTGTACGGCGGAACCGGCAAGGCGGCAAGGAATTGGAAATGTTTCGACGCCATCCTCGACACCCTTCGCACCCTCGAGAACGATCAAACGCTCCTGGTCCAATCGGGAAAACCGGTCGGTGTCTTTACGACGTACGCAGATGCGCCGCGCGTTCTCATCAGCAATTCCATGCTTGTCCCGGCATGGGCGACATGGGACGAATTCCGCAGACTCGAGGGGCTTGGGTTGACGATGTATGGGCAAATGACGGCAGGAAGCTGGATCTACATTGGAACCCAAGGAATCCTCCAGGGAACGTATGAGACCTTCGCCGCCGCGGCGGCACGCCATTTCGGGGGAACGCTGGCGGGACGATTCCTGCTATCCGCCGGCCTTGGCGGTATGGGAGGCGCGCAACCTCTGGCCGCGACGATGAACGGCGCCGCGTGCCTCGTCATCGAAGTCGACGAACAGAGGATCCAGCGCCGGCTGGAAACACGCTATCTCGACCGGAAAGCAACGTCGCTCGAGGAGGCGCTCGCCATCATTCGGGATGCCGTACATCGACGTGCACCCGTGTCTGTCGGCTTGTTGGGGAATGCTGCCGAGCTCATTCCGAAGATTGCCCGGGGCAAAGTGGCACCGGATATTGTGACTGACCAGACATCGGCACATGACACGCTAAACGGTTACGTCCCCGCGGGCATGCCGTACAAAGCTGCGCTTGCATTGCGAAAGCAGGACCCAAAGAAATACATTGCATTGTCCGGACGGTCCATTGCTGCACATGTCCGCGGATTGCTCGCGTTGCAGCGACGCGGCGCCGTGGTTTTCGACTACGGGAACAATATCCGCGGGGAAGCGCAGGCGCAAGGTGTCCGGGACGCCTTCCGCATTCCCGGCTTTGTACCTGAATATATCCGACCGCTGTTCTGCGACGGCAAGGGTCCCTTTCGTTGGGTCGCGCTGTCCGGCGATCCTGAGGACATTCACAGAACCGACCGCGCGGTCATGGAGACTTTCCCTCACAACACAGCGCTGTGCACCTGGATTGCGAAGGCGCACAAGGAGGTCGCGTTCCAGGGGTTGCCCGCCCGGATCTGCTGGCTCGGATACGGCGAACGGGCCGCCATGGGCCGCATTTTCAACGACCTTGTCGCGCGCGGCGAGGTGTCGGCGCCGATCGTGATCGGCCGGGACCACCTTGATTGCGGAAGCGTTGCCTCTCCGAATCGCGAAACTGAAGGTATGCGTGACGGCAGCGATGCGATCGCCGACTGGCCGATCCTCAACGCTCTGCTTAACGCCGTGGGGGGCGCGAGCTGGGTGAGCGTTCATCATGGCGGCGGCGTCGGCATTGGACGTTCGATCCACGCAGGCATGGTGGTCGTGTGTGACGGAACCGCCGAGGCGGCCAAGCGGCTGCAACGTGTCCTCACATACGACCCCGGCATGGGCATCGTACGGCATGCGGATGCCGGCTATCCCCGGGCAGTGAACAATGCGAAAACGCAGGGCATCAACATTCCCATGCTTGGAAAGAAGCAATGACACGGGCCGATCATCACGAGCGGAATGTACGGAGCGAGGACATGCTCACCACGGTCATTGATACGGTCGGCGAAGGTATTACATTCAGCGATGAAAAGGGTACGTTCGAGATCTTCAACAAGAAGTTCGAAGAACTGACCGGATATACGAAGGAAGAGGCCAATGCCGCAGACGACTTCAGCGCATTGATCCACATCGACCCTGCCGCTCACCGTGCGGGACTTGACCGACTCCGCGAAGTGATGGAGAAAGGGAGCATCCACGACGTTGAGACTGAGATCCGGACGAAGACTGGCGACGTGAAGACCGTGTCCGTGTCAACCCGACTCGTCCAACGGAGTCACCGAAAGATGTTCCTGAGCGTGTACCGCGACATCACGGAGCGCAAACGAACGCTCGACCAGCTTCAGTCGGCCATGGAAGCCGCCAACACTGCGGCACGTGCGAAAGCGGATTTTCTCGCCACCATGAGCCATGAGATCCGAACGCCGTTGAACGGCGTGATCGGCATGACCGACATCCTCATGCACACCGATCTCACTGCAGAACAATTGGAGTACGTCGAGACGCTTCGAACGAGCGGCGAAACGCTTCTCACCGTCATCAACGACATCCTGGACTATTCAAAGATCGAAAATGGAAAGCTCGATCTCGACCTTCATCCATTCGACATAGTCGCTTGCATCGAGGACGTCTACGACATTCTCTCCTATAAAGCACGGGAGAAGAACCTCGACCTGCTGTATATTGTCGATACGGACATTCCACGAACGCTCCTCGGGGATGAAACGCGGATTCGCCAGATCCTTCTCAATCTTGCCGGAAACGCCGTGAAATTCACGTCGCGCGGCGATGTCCTCATTCAAGTGAAAACGATACGATCCGACGGCGCGTCACTTGAATTGCAGGTCGATGTCCGCGACTCCGGCATCGGCATTTCTCCGGAAGGCCAAAGCATGCTCTTCCGTTCGTTCACCCAGGTGGATTCCTCGACAACCCGTAAATTCGGAGGAACCGGACTCGGACTCGCAATCTCCCGGCGTCTCGTGGATTTGATGGGAGGACGAATCTGGGTCACAAGCGAAGTGAATGTCGGCTCAACCTTTTCGTTCACCATTCGCGTCAGTGCTCTACCGGAGTCGGAAAGTCCGACGAAACACTCCGTCCGTTCCGTTACCGAAATCCTCGCCGGTAAGAGGATCATTATCGTGGATGACAATCGGACAAACCTGGAGATCTTGAAGCAGCAAAGCATTCTCTGGGGAATGTTGCCGGCTTTGACTGCATCGCCCAAAGAAGCGCTTACCTGGATCGAGCGCAGCGATCGATACGACATCGGGATCTTCGACATGCATATGCCGGACATGAACGGACTACAGTTGGCGAGAGCCGTTCGACGATCTGCGGCAGGCCAGTCGTTGCCCTTGATCCTCCTAACGTCCCATGGACCTCAGTCCGAGCTTGCTGCAGAAGTTGCAGCGCTCTTCACTGCATCGGTCACGAAGCCCGTTCGCTCGTCAAACCTGCTCGAAATGATCGCCTCGTCGCTCACCGGTCGCCGGGCGTCCGAACTCCGTGAGGGAAAGAAACCCGAGAATGACGAGCAGTTGTCCACTCTCGTTCCGCTCAGGATTCTGGTCGCTGAAGACAACGGCGTCAATCAAAAACTCATTCTTCGTCTCTTGCAGAAACTCGGTTATGCTGCGACCTTGGCATCCGACGGCCGGGAAGCTGTGGCCGCTGCGACCGCCACCGAGTTCGACGTTATCCTCATGGATATCCACATGCCCGAGATGGACGGCTTGGAGGCGACGCGGGCGATCCTAGGACTTCCGGGCCGTACTGTTTCCCCGGTCATCCTTGCACTGACGGCAGCCGTCATGCAGGAGGACATGGACCAGTGTTCTGCCGCTGGCATGAAGGATTTCATCAGTAAGCCCGTGCATTTGTCGGAACTGCGGAAAATGCTCCTGAAGTGGGGATCAGAAGTCCTCAAGTCCCGGTCGGTCGGCGAAGTTCCGGCGGCATCAGAGCCGCACTTGTTGGAACGGCTGCGTCAACTTTGCGTTGAAACAGACCCCGACTTTGTTCACAATCTTGTCGGCAACTACCTGCCCGACACTGAGACGAAGGTGAAGCTCCTGAGCAAACAGCTGGAGGATGAGAACTTCGAGCAGCTCCGACAGACCGCGCATGCCTTGAAGGGCGGCGCGTTGAACATGGGGGCGCATGTGCTCGGCGGGATGTGCGGTGCCCTGCAAGTCAGCGTTGAGAAACAGCTCCAGGACGACATGCGTTCCTTCATCCTGAAGATCGGCGAACAATGGCTCCTCGCAAAAAAAGAATTCGAGCAGTTCCTCCTGTCGGGAAAACCATCGGAAGCGTAGAAAGCCCGCCAGGGACCGATAGCGGAGTTCGTGGACTCTGTGCGTCGTGCATTTTCGCCCGGATCGTTCACAATGAACGCGGCAGTACGTTTGTCTTGTGTGAACGGTCGGAATCTGATCCGCGTTTCGTTAAATTCCCCCGGCTTCCGGTCCTCGAATGCCCGGGGTACGACCGCCGCCAGATCCCGGAAGGACCGCTTGATTCTGCCTGAATTCCTTCGTTATTTGCAGTCTATCCCACCTGCATGGTCCGACAGCTTCTTCTCCATCACATCCGTCAGCTCCTGACTTTCGCCGGACCTCCCTCGCCCCGACGAGGAGTAGAACTGCGCGACATCGGACTGCTGACAGACGCATCTGTTCTCGTCGAGAACGGCAAAATTGCGTGGGTCGGGCCCGCAGGCGACCTTGACGGCACGCGCGTCCATGATGCCGACGAAATCGACTGCTCGGAGTCGGTTGTCCTGCCGGGACTCATCGACTGTCACACGCATGCAATGTTCGCCGGCACCAGGGAGGACGAGTTTGCCCAGCGTTCCGAGGGAGTTTCGTATCAAGAGATCGCGAACCGGGGAGGCGGAATCCTGAGCACCGTGAAAGCAACGCGCGCCGCGACAAAGCGCGAGTTGAAGCGGCTAACGGCTCGACGCCTCGATCTCATGATGCAGCACGGAACGACAACAATGGAGATCAAGTCGGGGTACGGACTAAACGAAGAGGCTGAGTTGAAAATGCTGGAGGCGATCCGGGAGTTACAGGATGAGCATCCGGCCACCGTCGTAGCGACTTTCCTGGGGGCGCATGCGGTACCGCCCGAATACGAAGGCCGTTCGGACGAATATATCACACTGCTCATCGAGCGCATCCTGCCCTACATCGCCAAGAGACATTTGGCCGCTTTTTGCGATGTATTCTGTGAGAACGGATATTTCACAACCTCTCAGTCGAACAGATTGCTGTCGGCGGCAGCCGGCCTGGGGCTCGGCGTACGACTTCATGCCGATCAGCTTCACCAAATCGGAGCGTCCGCGCTGGGTGCCGAACTCTCAGCCCATACAGTGGACCATCTGGAGCGTATTGACGACCGGTCGATCGCCGCACTTCGCTCGTCGGGCACTATCGGTGTGATCCTTCCCGGTGCATCGTTTTTCCTGGGGGGGCCGTACGCCCCTGCACGGAAGCTCATCGACTCCGGAGTACCGATCGCCATAGCCTCAAATTTCAATCCCGGTTCGTGCATGAGTTTCTCTCTTCCTTTGATGACCACGATCGCGTGCACGCAAACCGGCGTAACTCCCGAGGAGGCGTTGTCGGCAGTGACCGTGAACGCCGCGGTTGCGTTGGGAATTTCCGATCGGTTCGGCTCGATCGACACGGGAAAAGAAGCCGATTTCGTGATGTTCGATGTCCCCTCGTACCGGTCCATTTCGTATGAATTCGGCACTAATCTCGTCTCGCGTGTTATCAAACGCGGCGTACTTCTGGAGTTTCCGTAAGCAGTGAATGCACAATCAGTCGTCGTTGGAATCGACCTTGCCGGAAGCCCAAAACGGATCACCGGCATCTGCGCAATGCAGCGTTCGCGCGTCGTGGCTTCGACCGAGGCACATACGGATGCCGAGATCGTGGATTTCATTCGTTCTGCCCAACCGGAGCTTGTGACGATCGACGCGCCCCTGCACCTACCACCGGGTAGAAAGTCTCTCGACGACCGGAACGGCGAGCATTTTCGCCCTTGCGACCGGGAACTCCTGCGGCGCGGCATCAGGTTCTTTCCCATCACGCTGGGACCAATGCGGCTGCTTACGGAACGGGGCATTCGCCTGAAGAAACGCCTCACCAAACTTGGGATACCGGCCATCGAGATGTATCCCGGCGGTGCACAGGACGTTTGGGGGATCCCGCGCAAACAACATGGACTCGAGGACCTTCGACGTGGACTGCGCAGGCTTGGCATCAAAGGGATTGACGAGAAGATGAACAACGATGAGCTTGACGCCGTCACCGGCGCTTACGTTGGCGTGCTGTATCTGCGGGGCCGTGCGGAAATAATCGGCGACTTCCGCCATGGCGCTATTTTGCTGCCGTTGAAAAAGTAAACCGCGAATGCGCACGAATTGATGCGAATGAGGAGTCTTCGCGGGTCTTTGTTTGGCATGTTTGGCCCGTTTGGCACGTTTGCCAAATTCGAAACTTCTTTATGATTTCCCATGACATCTCCCTCTCCACTCATTGAGTGTGTCCCGAATTTCAGCGAGGGCCGCAATATGTCGGTCATCAACGCCATCGGGAACGCCGTGAGTTCAGTCGATGGCGCCAGACTCCTCAACATCGAGCCTGACAAGGACTATAATAGAACGGTGGTCACGTTTGTCGGAACTCGCGACGCCGTTGTCGAAGCAGCCTTTCGCGCCACGTCGGTCGCCGCGGAGCGGATCGACATGCGGTTCCATTCGGGAGAACATCCCCGGCTGGGAGCCACCGATGTTGTGCCGTTCATTCCCGTGTCCGGCGTATCAATGGATGACTGCATCCAATTGGCACGGCGGTTCGGCGAACGTGTGTCGTCAGAATTGAAGATCCCGGTCTACTTGTATGAATTTGCAGCATCGTCTCCTGAACGGAGGAACTTGTCCGATATCCGCAAAGGGGAATATGAAGGTCTCGAGTCAAAACTGAAGGATCCCGCCTGGACGCCCGATTTCGGACCTGCCGTCTTCAATGCGAAGTCGGGTGCCACCGTAACGGGAGCGCGCAAGTTCCTCATCGCATACAACGTCAATCTTGCGACGGAAGAAACACAGATCGCACAGGAGATCGCATTGCGCATCAGGGAAAGCGGCCGTGTTCAGAAGGACGCCCAGGGAAATCCGGTCAAGGACGCACGCGGGAAAACGCTCAAGATCCCCGGGACTCTGAAATCCGTGAAGGCGATGGGAGTGTTCCTCGAGAGACACAGGATTGCACAAGTGTCGATCAACCTCGTCGATTACTCCATCACGTCGATGCACGACGCGTTCGAGGAAGTTGCGCGCCTGGCGAAGGAATTAGGTACTCACGTGACCGGAAGCGAGCTCGTCGGCCTGTCACCTCTTGAGGCGTTTCGAAAGGCATGCCGGTTCTATGAGCCCTCGTTCAAAGGGTCAGACCGGGACACCGTTGCGCTTGCCTGCAAGAAACTCGGTTTGGACCAGCTGGAACCGTTTGTCGCAGACAAAAAAATCATAGAATTCATGATCATGGATTCTTTGGGCCACGGCAGCAGTACTACCATCTAGGAACCTACCTCATGCTTATCGATCGTTCCGTCTCATCCTTTCTGGAGGACACCGCATCTTCATCACCGGCTCCCGGAGGGGGAAGCGTCTCCGCGCTCGCCTCGGCTCTCGGCGCATCGCTGACAGCAATGGTGTGCAGGCTGACTATCGGAAAAAAGAAATATGCGGACGTGGAAGAAACCATGAAAGCTGCGCTGACGAAGGCAGAAGAGATACGATTTGCCCTTCGTTCCCTTATCGACGCCGATACACAGGCGTTCAACACGCTGATGATGGCATTCGGGATGCCGAAAGACACGGAAGACCAGCGCAGTGCGCGGGCAGAAGATATCGAATCGGCGACACAGCGTGCCACGCAAATGCCGCTCGAAGTGCTGCGACAATCGGCAAAGGCGGTGGACATCATTCAGACGGTGGCCGATCACGGCAACGTGAATTCTCGTTCGGACGCCGGAGTCGCCGCAGTGCTCATCGGAGCCGGAGCCCGAGGGGCGGCCATGAACGTGATGATCAACTTGCCGGGGATCAAGGACGCAGAGTTTGTTGCAGCGACGAAAGCGGAAACGGTGAGGTTGGAGGAAGAAGTGACAGCCAGATGTCAGGCAATCGCGCAGAAAATCCGCAGTGGACTCGACACGGTGGATCGTTCATAGACAAGTGAAGTGCCGGTAAACGCCGAATTAACCGGCGCCGACGATCCAGGCAACCGCAGACATGGCAGCGGTTTCTGAGCGGAGCCGCCGAGGGCCGAGGGAGATGGGCACAAAGGAATGTGCCGCCGCAATGTCCAACTCGCCGTCCGTAAATCCGCCTTCCGGCCCAACTACGACAAGAACGGACTTCACCCCCTCGTGATGCTGCAGAACGGAGCCGACGAACTGTGATTGCTCCGTGCGCTCGTGGGGCATGAGCCGCAATTCGTATTCGTCCGAATGGCTCACAAGCGTTTCAAACGACGTCAGAGGGAAGATACGCGGGCGATAGCTACGGCCGCTCTGCTTCATTGCAGTGATCGTAATCTTTTCCAGGCGATCGTGTTTGTCCTGCCGCGCGAGTGTTCTTTCACACACAAGAGGAACGATCGACCGAACCCCGAATTCTGTCACTTTTTCGACCAGAACATCGAACCTCGATGGGTTCTTGAGAAGCGATACGCCGAGTGTAACGCTGATGCGCGGCTCATTCTTGCGAAGGTGAGTCTGGACGATCTCACACTCCCCTTCATCCCGTCCTAGAGTTGAAACGACAGCTTCGAACATCGTATCTTCTCCGTCCGTCACGAGGATGTGCTCCCCTATCCGTTTACGGAGAACTCGTGCAAGATGCTTGTACTCATCTCCCCGAAGTACGATCGTTGAGCCGTGCACATCCTGCGGAATCACGTAAAAGAAATCCAGTGTGCTCATTTCAGAAGGACGCTCCGAAATCCAGGATGAGTTCTTCCCTGCCCTGAAAATCTACCCCAGCCTCCGTACGGACAATGATCCCATACGGCAGGATCCAGTGGAGTCCCGCCCCCGCGCCGACATACAGCGGTGCGTCAATAAACGATCGATTCCGATAGAAGACCTTGCCTGCATCGATGAAGATCGCGCCATACAGACCATGGCGAAGCACGGCGAATTGGCGCACGGGTATGAACGACGATTCATAATATCGCGGCGACAATAACGGGATGCGAAGTTCCATATTCCCGCCAAACTGGTGCTCCCCTTCCCGGACGGTCAGGAAGGAACCCCGAATGCGCTCGTCGTATCCAAGGAAGATATGTCGATAGCTAGGAACGACTCCGCCGGTTGTCAGGCGTGTGTAGAAGCGTCCGGCAACGGACCAATCGCCCGCAATCGGAAGATACTTGCGGAGATCGGCCCCCACCCTCGTGATGTTCATCGCCGATTCGCCGAAGCCATCCTTCGCGATCCACAGCGAAAGAAAGCTTCCCTCCATGGCGTATTCTCGCACGTCCCTTTGGTCGTCGATGAACCACAGGAGCGATGTGATGAAATAGTCGTGCCCCGATGACGAGGCAATGCGCTGCGCGGGTCCGTTCGGCGCCTCCCAATACTCCGTGCCGATAGTTCCCACCAAAGTTCTATAGTATCCGAATCGCTTACCAAGCGATATTTTTTGAACGCTTTGGACCTGCTGAAACTCGGCGCCATCCTGGCTCAACGGATGAAGATGGGCGTAATTGACCTGGCCCTCAAAATACACGTCTTCTTCCCCCAGAAATCGCGGATTCCGATACGAAAGCTGCACCCACTGGTCGTAACCCGTGGCCGCCTCGAAGAACAGCTTCTGATTCAGCCCGGCGAGATTCTGGTGTGTCACTCCGATTCCGTAGAATATCTTCTTGGGATCACGATTGCGCAAACCCAAGACTGGAAACGGATACACATACCATCGTTCATCCACCGCAACATGGACGTCGGCGCTGTCGCCGAACTCTTGCACTTCGATATCGACGCGGTTAAAGATCTGAAGATTATAGATCCTCTCCTTGTCATGCTCGACCGCCTCCGGCGTCACCGGTATTCCGGGACGAAGCGCCATCTCCCTGAAGATCACTCGCGGCTGTGTGACAGAATTCCCGCGAATGACCACGCTTCGCACGACCGGACCGGTGCTGTCCACCGACTGCCCCTGGACCCAAGGGGAACACACAACCGTAACGAACGCAGCAAAGCAGCACTGAAAAACGCGGAACCCCCTGCGGGTGGGCAAGGGGCCCTGGATCGTTCTGAGGTTCGTCGCGTTCATGCGAGAAGGCGACGATATTCCACAGAAATACACCTTTCCATAACTACGGCCAGGCCTGCCCGCTCCGCCCTTGCGGCGGCTGCCTCGTTCGTCGCACCCAACTGCAGCCACACCGCTTTCGCATGCACGGCGATCGCTTGGTCCACGATCTCATCGACCGCGTCGGGCCTTCGAAAGACATCGACAATATCGATCGGTCGCGGGATGGAGGCCAGGTTCGGATAGCACGTGCGACCGTTCGTTTCCGTGTATGCCGGATTTACAGGATACACCTCATATCCTTGACGGATCAGGAAATCAGCAATGGAGTTGCTGTCCCGATACGGTTTTGGCGAAGCTCCAACGACGGCGATCGTTGCGGCGGACGACAAAAGGTCGCGGATGCGCCCGTCATCTTCGATGGGCATTCGTCAGGCCTCAGCGCCCATGTACTGCTCGATCGGCGGGCACGCACACATGATGTTCCTGTCACCGTACGTGTTGTTGATGCGCCCCGACGCCGGCCAGAATTTCCGTTCTCGCACAAACGGCAGAGGATATGCGGCTTTCGACCTCGTATAGCTATGCTTCCAGTCGTCGGCAGTTACTGCCTGCGCCGTATGCGGCGCGTTCTTCAGGACGTTATCCACCGTGTCGGCGTTTCCTTCAACGATCTCTCGTATCTCCTCGCGAATGGATAGGAGCGCCTGGGCAAACCGGTCGAGCTCCGATTTCGATTCGCTTTCCGTCGGCTCGATCATCATCGTGCCTGCGACTGGAAACGAGACCGTGGGGGCATGGAATCCGTAGTCCATCAATCGTTTTGCCATGTCTTCAACGTCTACACCCGCACGGTCCTTGAATTCCTTCATGTTGAGGATGAATTCATGACCAACGCGTCCCGTTGCACCTTGATACAGTACGGGATACGCCTGTGACAACCTGGCCTTCAGGTAGTTGGCGTTCAAGATCGCGTATCTGGTGGCTTCGGTGACGCCGTGAGCTCCGAGCATCTTGATGTATCCGTATGAGATCAACAGAATGCTTGCGCTCGCCCACGGAGCCGATGATACGGCCGGAATGGCTTTCTGTCCCCCGGTCTGTACGACCGAATGACCCGGCAGAAACGGAGCAAGATGTGCCGCCGCACATATCGGCCCCATGCCCGGACCGCCTCCGCCGTGCGGAATCGCAAACGTCTTGTGAAGATTGATATGGCAGACGTCCGCTCCAATGAGCGCCGGGCTTGTGAGGCCGACCTGCGCGTTCATGTTCGCTCCGTCCATATACACCTGACCGCCGTATGTGTGAACGATCTTGCAGATTTCCCGGATCTCTTCTTCAAACACCCCGTGCGTCGACGGATACGTCACCATCAATGCGGCGAGCTCATGTGCGTGAAGTTTCGCCTTTGCCCTCAGGTCGGCGAGATCGATGTTACCCCGTTCATCGCAATTAACGACCACGACATTCATGCCGGCCATGACAGCGCTTGCCGGATTAGTTCCGTGTGCTGACGACGGTATCAGTGCGACTGTGCGATGACGGTCTCCGTGATCCTGATGATACGCGCGGATCACGAGCAGTCCGGTGAATTCTCCTTGCGCACCTGAATTCGGCTGGAGCGAACACGCGGGTAACCCCGTGATCTCGCACAATGCTTTCTCCAATTCGCGAAACACATGCCGGTACCCTTCCGACTGGTTGAGGGGAGCGAAGGGGTGCAGCGCGGCGAACTCAGGCCAGGAGACGGGCATCAGTTCCGCGGCCGCATTGAGCTTCATCGTGCACGATCCGAGCGGGATCATGGAGTGCGTCAGCGACAGGTCCTTGTTCTCCAGTCTCTTGATGTAGCGCATCAAGTCCGATTCGGATCTGTAGAGATGGAAGACAGGATGCGTGAGGTATGAGCTTGTGCGGGCGAACGGTTCACGATACGGCGGCGGAGCCTGCGTGTCTCCGGTTGGAATCGGAACGGGTTTACTCACAGCGCGTGCACATGCGGAACGGAGCGCAGCCACATCCTCGATATCCGTTGTCTCATCGAACGCCACGACGATACGCGTCGCATCATACCGCCGCACGTTGTAGCCGGCATCAAGAGCATTTTTCAGGATAGCGTCCGCCGTCGTCGCCTTTCCTGCATCGATCTTGAGCGTATCAAAGTAGACCGTGTTTTCCTGGCGGTACCCGAGACGCGTAAGGTCTCGCTCGAACTGTACGGCAAAGCCGTGGATACGCGATGCAATCGCCCGCAATCCTTCCGGTCCATGGTAGACCGCGTACAGCCCGGCCATGACCGCCAGCAATGCCTGGGCGGTGCAAATATTCGAGGTGGCCTTTTCCCGGCGGATGTGTTGTTCGCGGGTCTGCAGTGTCATCCGAAACGCAGTGGCCTGCTGTGCATCGATCGACACACCGATGATCCGTCCCGGAATTGAACGAATGTATTCAGTCTTGGTCGCGAAGAATGCGGCGTGCGGACCGCCAAAACCCATGGGCACGCCGAACCGTTGAGAATTTCCGACGACGACATCAGCCCCCATTTCGCCCGGCGGCGTCAAGAGTGTCAACGCCATGAGGTCGGTGGCCACTATCGCGATCCCGGAAACTGCATGGATCGCATCGATCTGTGTCCGTATATCCGATACGCGTCCGTCCTCTCCCGGATACTGGGTGAGGAGCGCGAAGAAGGACGCGTCGGGCACTGTTTGCGAATCATCAGCCGTGACAACTTCTAATCCAAGCGGCAAAGCCCTCGTCCGGAGAACGTCCACAGTGTGTTTGTAGACGGAAGATGCAACGAAGATCTTCTTCCGGGCATGGCCGTTCGCAGAACGATTCACGATACCGTATGCCATGGTCATCGCTTCTGCCGCCGCGGTCCCTTCGTCCAACAACGATGCGTTCGCCACATCCATACCGGTGAGGTCCATCACCATCGTCTGGAAATTCAGCAGCGCTTCCAGCCGGCCTTGAGAGATCTCAGGCTGGTACGGCGTGTATTGCGTGTACCAACCCGGGTTTTCGAAAACATTGCGTTGAATAACGGCGGGAGTGACGGCGCCGTAGTATCCGAGACCGAGATACGACGTTCGAACGATATTCTTGTCTGCGATGCTCCTCATATGACGGACAAAGCGATGTTCGCTCATTCCGTCGCCCAAGTCCATCGGCGTTGTGCGTCTGATCGATGCAGGAACGGTCTGTTCGATCAAAGCCTCAAGGCTCGGCACGCCGATGACGTTGAGCATCTCCTGAAGCTCTTCCGGTCCGGGCCCTATATGCCGTTGCTCGAATTCAGTGGAGACGCGATTGTCGGGACTGTTCATGGTACGTTCGATATCGGTGGTTCGGTGGAAAGGGGCAACTCTTTGTGGATTTTTTCGAGAGCCTGGGCGGCGGCCGCTTGTTCCGCGTCCTTTTTGCTCCGTCCGGAGCCGATGCCGTACGGATCGGACCCCAAAGTGACTTCGATCGTGAAACGGCGGTCATGCTCCGGTCCCTCTTCTTTCAGGACGTTGTAACGCGGAATCCCGAGGGAACGGCTCTGCGCGTATTCGAGCAGCGCGCTCTTGTAATTGTCGTCCAGTGCCGCAACGGACGTAAGGTCGACCGCAGACAGGAGCGTGCGATCGACAAACTCCCTTGCCTCCTCCAGACCGCCGTCGAGATAGATGGCGCCGATCACCGACTCAAACGCATCGGCAACAATCGATTCCGACCCGCTGTCAAGCGATTGCGCCGCGCTGGCACTGAGGAGGAGCACGGTATTGAGGCCGAGCGCCCGCGATCGTTGGGCAAGTATTCGCCGATTGACCAGACGCGAACGCAGTTTTGTCAGTTCGCCTTCTTCTTGATCGGGCATGGAACGGTACAAGTGGTCGGCGACAAGAAAATTGAGGATGGCATCTCCCAGAAATTCCAGCCGTTCATTAGATGTCCAGGTGCCATCGGTAATGGGAAGGAACGATCTGTGGAGAAGCGCTTCGAGAAACAGATCCCGACGGCGGGGTCGGTATCCGAGCATCGATGCAAGCTGTGAGAACGTAAATCCGCGCCGACGCAGTTCGGCGTCCAATGTCCGGATGCGTTTGTCGCCGGAAAAGAAGGGGAATCTGGAGAGAAGGGGGAGGACCCCGACGAACCGCCGAATCACCGTTCCTCGCTCCCGCACCCCGCAACGGGGGTGGGACGATCCATCATCCGATGTATCGCCGGAAAAGGATGGATGCGTTGTGGCCGCCGAACCCGAATGTGTTGCTGATTGCAACATCGACCTTCCAATCCCGAGCTGTGTTCGGGATGTAATTGAGGTCGCATTCCTCGTCCGGGACCACCTGGTTGATGGTTGGATGGACTTTGTTGTGGACAATCGAAAGGACCGTCGCTATCGACTCGACTGCACCTGCTGCACCCAGCAGGTGTCCGATCATTGACTTTGTGGAATTGACGGCAAGTTTCTTCGCATGATCACCGAAGACTTTTTTGATCGCCGCAGTCTCGTTTTTGTCGCCGACGGGCGTGGAAGTCCCGTGCGTATTGATGTACTGAACAGATTCGGGCGGAAGGCCTGCATCCTTCAGCGCAATCCGCATCGACCGTTGCGCGCCCTCTCCTTCCGGAGCCGGTTCCGTGATATGGTGGGCGTCGGCCGTAAAACCGATGCCGCTGACTTCCGCATAGATCTTGGCTCCGCGCTTCATTGCATGTCCTAGCTCCTCGAGAATGAACGCGCCCCCGCCTTCGCCCATGACAAAACCATCGCGCTCCTTGTCGAACGGTCGGCTTGCCTTCGTGGGAGCGTCATTCCTTGTCGACAAGGCCTTCATTGCATTGAAGCCGCCGATGCCCATTTCGCAAATGCCGGCTTCTGAGCCGCCGGTGATCATGATGTCTGCGTCGCCCCTCTGGATGAGGATGAAGGAATCGCCGATCGCATGCGACGACGTGGCGCACGCGGACGTTGTCGCATAGTTCGGGCCCTTGACGCCGTATTTCATGGAAATGCGCCCCGCGGCGATATCGGAAATCATCATCGGTATGAAGAATGGGCTGATCCGATGAGGTCCTTTCGACTCCCAAAGCGTCTGCTGTTGTTTCGCATTGGTCTGCATGCCGCCGATGCCGGAGCCCCAGATGACGCCTACGCGATCGCGGTCGACCGATTCGAACTTCACACCCGAATCCGCCACGGCCATTTCAGCGGCGGCGAGCGCGTAATGCGTGAACGGATCGCACCGTTGCACCAGCTTGCGGTCCATGAATTTCAGGGGATCGAACCCCTTCAGCTGGCAGGCAAACTTCGTATCGTATTCGGAGGCATCGAAATACGTAATGGGCGCGGCTCCGCTGACGCCTGCAAGGAGGTTGTTCCAAAACTCCTCCACAGTGTTGCCGATCGGGGTGATTGCCCCCATGCCGGTGATAACCACTCGTCGTGTGCCGTTAAACGCCATAAGTATCGTCCCTTGAAGCGTGCAGCGCCTCCGCCAGCCAGAGGCGCTTCATCGCCCGATTATTGAATGCCTTTTCCGCCGAGGTACTTTGTGACGTCACCGACGGTCGAGATCTTCTCGGCATCTTCGTCCGGAATCTGAATGTTGAAGGCCTTCTCAAACTCCATTACCAGCTCAACGGTGTCGAGCGAGTCGGCGCCAAGGTCGTTCGTAAACGACGCTTCGGGCGTAACCTGCGCCGCATCGACGCCGAGCTTTGCAACAATGATGTCTCTAACCTTAGAGGTAACGTCGGACATGGTGATACTCCTTGATTGAAGTGATAGAACTATCTGTGCTGCCGTCTATGCTACATGACGATCCCGCCGTCCACGCACAACACCTGACCTGTAATATACCCTGCACCGGGACCTGCGAGGAACACGACAACGCTCGCAATCTCCTCCGGCTTAGCCGTGCGCTTCATCGGAATAATGTTCATGAGCGCCTCTCGCTGCTGCGGCGTCAATTTTTCTGTCATGTCGGTGTCCACAAATCCCGGAGCCACCGCGTTGACCTGAATATTGCGAGAGGCGAGCTCTTTTGCAAGGGATTTTGTCAGTCCGATCATGCCGGCCTTTGCCGCGCTGTAATTCACTTGCCCGGCGTTGCCGATCACACCGCTGATCGAACTGATATTGATGATGCGGCCGCTGCGTTGGCCCATCATCGGGCGACAAACGGCTTTCGCAAAATTAAAGGCGCTTTTCAGATTCGTATCGATGACATCGGTCCAATCCTGGTCGCTCATGCGCATCAGGAGGCCGTCCTTCGTGATGCCGGCGTTGTTGACAAGAACGTCCAGCCGCGTCCATGCCGAGATGACCCGGTCAACCGTTTGCTGAGCTGCGGCGGAATCCTTCGCGTCTGACTGCAACGCGAGCGCTTGTTTGCCCAAAGCTTCAACTTCCTTGACGACAGCCTCCGCCGCAGTGCCGGCGCTTTTGTAGGTGAATGCAACGTTCGCGCCTTCCGCCGCGCACGCGAGGACGATCGATCGGCCGATCCCGCGGGATCCGCCCGTCACCAATACCGTATTATCCTTGAGCGATGCCATTGTGGTATGCCGTCAGATCTGCGATCGTGTCGACGCCGCGTACCCGAACTTCAGGAGCGATGCGCTTGACAAGTCCTTGCAGCACTTTCCCCGGCCCGACCTCGACAAATTCTCGAGCTCCGGCGGCCGCCATACGCTGAACGCTCTCTTCCCAACGTACCGGACTTGTCAACTGTTGCACCAAGAGGTCGCGGATATCGGACGAGGACCGCACTGGACGAGCGGTGACATTTGCAAAGACCGGACTGCGCGCGTCTCGGATCTCCGTTTGCTCGAGTGCGGCCTTCAATCCTTCCCGAGCGGACGACATGAGCGGCGAATGAAACGCTCCGCTCACCTGCAGTTCCTTCACCAGCTTCGCGCCGCGCTGCCTTGCCATGTCCATTGCTGTTCGAACGCCTTCAATGGAGCCGGATATGACAACCTGTCCGGGAGAGTTGAAATTCGCCGCTTGTACTACCCCGGCATGCCCGGCTGCCGTGCACACATCGTTCACAACGTCCGGAAGAAGCCCGATCACGGCGGCCATCGTCCCCGGATATTCTTCACCCGCCCGCTGCATCAATTCACCGCGCAAACGAACGAGGCGAAGACCCTGGTCGAATGTGAGCGCCCCGGCGTAGACAAGCGCGGAGTATTCGCCCAACGAATGACCCGCCGCCATGTCGGCGGAATCGGCCCCAAGAAGTTCGGCCGCCGCCAGGCTGTGAACAAAGATCGCCGGCTGAGTGTTCTTCGTTTGCTTCAGCTCGAGATCCGGTCCCTCAAAGCACAACTTCGAAAGCGCCATGCCGAGAACTTCATCTGCACACTCAAAGAGCCGTCGGGCCTCTTGTCGACTTTCGAACAGGTCCCTGCCCATCCCCACGTACTGCGAGCCCTGTCCCGGAAATACGAAAGCGAGCGAGCTCATCCGGCGATCGTTCTCATGCTGAGCCGGGTATCGACCATTTGACGTACGCCGCGCCCCAGGTATACCCCGCGCCGAATGCTGCGAGGACAATGTTATGACCCCGCGTCAAACGTCCGTCGCGAACCCATTCTGACAAGCACAGCGGGATCGTAGCTGCTGTCGTATTCCCGTATTTGTCGATATTAATCATCACCTTGCTTCGGTCGATGCCCATCCGTTCGGCCGTTGCGTCAATGATCCGCAGATTCGCCTGATGAGGCACAAGCCACGCGATGTCGGCGCCGGTAAGGTTGTTTCGGTTCATGACCTCCGCCGCCACGTCCGCCATTCCTTTCACGGCGAGTTTGAACACATTCTTTCCGTCCTGGAAGATGTAATGCATCTTCTTGTCGACGGTTTCATGGCTTGACGGATTGAGGCTTCCCCCACCCTTCATATAGAGGAAATCAGCTCCGGCTCCGTCGCAGTACAGCCGTTGATCGATCAACCCGTACCCCTTGTCGGTACTCGGTTCGAGGAGTACCACACCCGCAGCATCTCCGAACAGAATACACGTGTTCCGGTCCTTGTAGTCGACGATGCTGCTCATCTTGTCGACACCGACCACTAAGACCTTGGAGTGCGCGCCCGATTCAATGAACTTCGCACCCGTCGTCAGAGCGTACAAAAAGCCGGAACAAGCGGCCAGGATGTCGAAGCCCCAGGCCTGCTTGGCTCCGATCTTTTCCTGGATGATGCACGCGGTTGCCGGGAAGAACATATCGGGCGTCACTGTGGCGACGATGATCAAGTCGATGGATTTCAGGTCCACGCCGAACCGGTCGACCAAGTTGCGAATGGCCATGACTGCCATATCGCTGCTCGCACCATGCTCCTGGATTCGACGTTCGCTGATGCCCGTGCGAGACCGGATCCATTCGTCGTTGGTGTCGACCATCTTTTCGAGATCGTGATTCGTTAACACCTTTTCGGGGACGTAGTGTCCCACGGCGGTGATCTCTGCTCTGCGTAGTGTGTGTGTATCTGCCATATCAGGAAGCTGGAACGTGAACGGGCGTGGAAAGGGCCGATGCAATGTGTGAGTTCAATCCGCTGTTGGCAACTTCCATGGCGCGGAGGATCATGTTCTTGATGCCCACGGCGGTCGAACTCCCGTGACCGATGATCGATACACCATTGACTCCCAGGACCGGTACGCCGCCATGCTCATTCGGGTCGAGAACGCGCAGAGCGCGCCTCATGGCCCCGCGGGCCAGTCCAAGAGAGAGCTTGTCTACCGTGCTCTTGTCTGCCGCGGACCGCAGCAGCGACCGCAGAAACGATGGAACGCTTTCACCAAATTTCAGGACGATGTTGCCAACAAACCCATCGCATACGACAACGTCCGCTTTCGCTTTCAGGATATCTCGACCCTCCACATTACCGATGAAATTCACGGGACCGGACTCCAGCAATTTGTAGGCCTCCAGCACCACATCTGTTCCCTTATACCGCTCTTCTCCAACATTCAGGAGTGCGACGGTCGGACGGGGCGTACCCATGACCTTCTGAAAATAGATGCTCCCCATCACTCCGAACTCATACAACTGCTGGGCCCTGCAGTCGACATTCGTTCCGGCGTCAACGAGAAGGCACACTCCCCGTTCGGCAGGGATGAAAGTTCCGATCGTCGGCCGGCTGACGCCTTTCACTCTCCCCAGAATGAGCGTCGAGGCGGACAACACCGCCCCCGTGTTTCCCGCGCTGACAAACGCATCCACTCGTCCTTCCTGGTGGTAGCGCATGCCGACGGCGAGAGAAGAATCGCGCTTCAGTTTAAGCGCCGCGGTCGGCGGATCTTCCATCGTAATGACTTGCGACGCCTGCACCACTTTTAGCGTGTCCGGAGCGCCCACGCGGCCCATTTCTTGACGCAACTTCGGTTCATCTCCCACAAGTGTCAGGTCGAGAAGAGGCCCGGCATCGCGAATCGCCAACACCGCCCCTTCGACCTCATGTGCAGGGGCGTAGTCGCCCCCCATGGCATCAAGGGCAACGCGTACTGGTCGCGAAATGGACATCGGCATGAATCATCCCGCAGTCCCATCAGCGGGACGGAGGCGGTTGGTTATGCCTCTTTGGGGGTGGTGATCACGCGGCCGTTGTAATAGCCGCAGTTCGGGCATGCCCGATGCTGCAGCTTCGGCTCGTGGCAGTTGGGGCATTCCTGTGTCGAGGGGACGGTCGCCTTGTAATGAGTGCGGCGCTTCCGACCACGGGTCTTGGAATGTCGACGTTTGGGATTGGGCATTTCAGTGATCCTTCGTGTTCTCGATATTACTTCTTGTTGAGCTTCTTAAGGGCATCCCATCGCGTGTCGCGTATGGTCTCCGTGCAGGCACAGTCGAAGTGATTCCGATTCTTCCCGCATACGGGGCACAATCCACGGCATTCATCGCGGCACAGGAGTTTCCCCGGTACCGACAAAAGGACAAACTGGCGTACGTCATCGTCCAGGTGGATCAGTTGCGCGTCCGCCGGAATTTCTTGGATCTCCTGGCCTTCTTCATTGCCATCACCGTCGGCCAGCGTCCCTTCGGGAACGTAAAGCATGCTGTATGTCCCGTCGATGACGTGACTGAACTCGTCAAGACACCGGTCGCACACAAAGCGAGCGTTTGTCGAGAACGCAGCGTCGAGATAGAACTGTCTGCCCTGCCGGGAAAGGTCGACGTCGACGGTGATCGGACCCTGGAATTCCGCCCCGAGGCCGATGTCCGATGTTCCCGCGGTGAACGTATAGTGATGCTCGCCCTCGGCCAGACGGGCTACGCTGATGCTAAGAGTGCTCACCGGAGCGTTGTGAGAAGCCCGAAGGGCCATCCGTAATTCAAATTTCTCGCAAAAATCACAGCAATATACGGAGATTCTGCCCGTCAGTCAAGGAATTCGAGTACGACTACAGCGTACGCTCTTCCACTGCCGGTTGTTGTTCGGGCGGACCAACAACGAGCAGTTGTTCCCGCACATGCTGAACAGTTTCCACAAGTGCGTCGCGGAACTTGTCAAAATCCTCCTTATAGAGGAAGATCTTGTGCTTTTCATACTCCTCCTCACCCACCCTCTTGCTTTCCGTGATGGTGATATAGAAGTCCTTCTCTGATTTCGTCGACTTGACGTCGAAGAAATAGGTGCGCTTTCCTGCTCGAACGCGTTTTGTAAAGATCTCGTCCTTATACGAGTTTTCCAATGTGGTTCCTCCCTGTAAGATCAAGAATCCGCGTGATTTCGGTAGATGATGAAATGTGCGGTGCTCGACGCGGAATGCCGCGTCTTTCCACGCTGATCATCCTGGTAGAATGTCCTTCTGTCGTCACCTCCTTATCACTGCGACCTTGCCGGTCGTCACTTGTTCGCCGTTGTCGGAAAATGCCACGATCAAATACGTCCCACTCGACACCAGATCGCCGGATGCGTTCCGCCCATCCCAAAAGGCCCGCCCGCCCCCCTGGGCCGCAAACTCGGCGACAAGAACTCCGTTCACTTGGAGGATCTTGATCGTCGCGTTGGGCACGAGATTTCGAATGGTCAACGGATCCGTGGACGGAAGAACGAACGGACTTGGCCCGAGTGCAAGCCGTTCAAGCGTTCGCGAAGTCTGTACTGCCGCAATGCTCAAGACATTGAGACCCATTTCGGTCCCGAAGTACGCAATACCGTTCTTGTGATCGATGGCGATCGACCGCACATCGTTGGCCAACAACTTGCCGTTTGTGTTGGCCACGGTATATTGGTCCAACAATTGGGCGCCATCAGGACTGACGACAAACACGCCCTCCTTTGTCCCTGCCCACTTATTGTTCAACGCGTCCACGGCGATCGTTTGAATCGTTTGTTCGCGCAGGGGAAATGAAGTGCTTCGCCGTATGCGGGGGTCGGAGGGTTCATTGAAGATCGTCACGCCAAGGTCGGTCCCGACCCACACGTCACCTTCAAGATCAACGGCGATCGAAAGAACGATGTTGTCCGAAAGACCGGTCGACTGGGAAACATGGCCCCATCCTCCAGTTCCCTGAGTGCCGGGGAGGGTCATGTTTTCGTTGAAATAATAGAGTCCAGTCGCACTTTTCTTCATGGACTCGGAATTCGCCAGCCACTTCGTTCCAAACCGGTCGATGGCGACCGACGTGAACCGACTTTCTCCACTCGTGTAGCCGTTCTGAAAGTAGGTGAACGTCGTGTCGTCGTCCAAACGGGAAAGCATCCTCGAAGTCGTCAAATAGCTGGCGAACCAGAGTCGTCCGTCGAGGTCCGCCACGACCGAGCCCGTTACAGTGAACAACGGCGATCCTGCCCCCGTCGTACCGAGAGCGGGTATCGACTGCGTATCGATCTTCCGAACGATCGAATCGGCAACGATCTTGACCGCTCCATCTCCCCATGAGCTTACCCACACACTGCCGTCGTGAATGATGCTTATTTTGTAGTAGTCATTGCCAATTAGTACGGGATGTGTCGCTGCCGTGAAATCCCGCCAGCGTTTTCCTTCGTCCTCCGATGGATTGAAGCGCTTGAAACCCCGGCCGCCGTTATCGATACCCGTCGCCGCCCACACAGTCCCGCCATCGTCCACGCCGAGGCTCAGGAATTGGTTGGAAAGCGGACCGTTCGGTTGAACTGTTCGCCAACCGCTCCCATCATACCAGGCTGCTCCTGCCGACGTCGTTGTCAGCCACACCGTTCCGGTTGACTTGTCGCGGGCCATATCCTCGGATTGAAATGCCGATGTTGCTGGCAGCGACGTCCTTGAGCCAAAAACGGAACCGATCTCGGAAACGACGACGGACCCGGATTCGACGGAAAGCACGGATACACCCGACTGATGTTTGATGATCCGCTTGATACTTGCACCGTTGAACGAGATATGCGGTGCGAAGGCTCCGGCCGAACGAATCACCAAGCCTCCCAACGTACCGACAAGCAAGGTGTCGTCCGCGGCTTCCAGCGATCGCACATCATTCGAAGGAAGTCCTTCAGATGTGTCGTATATGGTCCAAGAGGACGGAGCGGATAGATTCACCGCGTGGAGGGAGGCGGCGGCCATGCCTAAAGACGTTGCCACCCAAACAGTATCCGCCGCAACGACAACGTCCCTCACGTCCGGTGAGGTGACGAACCCGAAATTTGCAAACGTGTCTCCAAACTCCCAACGCGATGTTCGAAAAACCAGAACGCCAAATGAAGACACAACGAAAACAGTGTCGCCGTGCGTCCTGAACCGCTGGATCCGTCTCTGGATCTTGTTGGAAAGTCGTATATCGTCGATCAGAAGCCATCGGCCCGCGGCCGAATCGTAGACGTTTACAGCGCCGTCCGAAGCGCCCACCCACGTCCTCCCTCGTGTGTCGAGGCCGACCGCAGTCAGGTCGTTCGTCGTCAGACCGTTGGTATTCGTTGCACGCTCAAATGTTTCGGTTCCCCACCGGAAGGAAAACATCCCCCCCCCTGTAGCGGCCAGAACTGTCCCTGAGCGGACAGCGATCGACCTGACGGACGTCATTGCGGTATAGCTTTCCCATGCGCCGATCCCCGGCGCCTGGGCGTAGAGGGACTGTATCCCCCCCGCCGCGAGCAGTACCATTGTTGCGCGTCGAATCATCGTCGGCGCCGCCGTGTCTTAAAGATGTGAGCCATGTCTATCGCTGTCGCTGCGGCATCCCATCCCTTGTTTCCGTGGCTTCCGCCAGCGCGATCGAGCGCCTGTTGTTCATTGTCGGTCGTCACCACGCCAAAGACAACGGGAAGACCTCTCGTTAGCGCGACGTGCTGTATTCCTCGCGCAGCTTCGGATGCAACAAACTCGAAATGGGGCGTTTCGCCTCTGATCACCGCTCCCAGGCACATGATCGCATCCCATCGTCCGTTCCGCGCCAGCAGGTCTGCTGCCTGCGGAAGTTCGAACGCCCCGGGCACCCAAAGGACGTCGCCGACAACGATCTTCGATCCATGACGACGAAGGCAAGCGATGGCGCCGTCGACAAGCCTTGAGGAGACATCCCTGTTGAACTTGCTGGCGACGACAGCGATACGTAATGAGGCTGCCGACAGGGGCAGGGTGGTAGGAGTGGAGGTCTGATTCACCGTGGTGCGCGAAAGCAGCGACGGCGCATTTCTTCGACGACGTGCATGGGCACCCCGTACGAGCCGAATGCGCCGTTGTCATTCTTCTTACCGCCGTGAAAATCGGATCCTCCGCTCGTCAGGAGGAAGTATTGACTCGCCAAACGCCTGTAGTGCTCCTGCATCGAGGGTGAATGTGACGGATGGATGACTTCAATGCCGTCGAGGCCCACCCGGATCAGTTCCAGAAGATCGGCTTCAGTCGTTGACCGGCCCGGGTGCGCAAAGAACGACAGGCCTCCGGCTTGGGCGACAAGTTGTACCGCCTCTTCCGGACTCACCTGATATTTCTTTTCATACGCCGGAGCTCCAAAGCCGATGTACTTCTCGAACGCTTCGCCGTACGTACCAGTCATGCCCCCTTCCACAAGCGCACTGGCAATGTGGGGACGACCGACGGAACCGATGCCCGCCTGATCAAGGACTGCGTCGAGCGACAACGGAATGTTGATCTGATTGAGTTTGCGAACAATTCGCTCGGCACGCTTCAAGCGTTCCCGGCGAAAGAATTCAAGGTATTCTAGGAGGCGGGCATTGGAAGGTTCAAAGAGGTACGCGAGAATGTGGACATCCTTCTCGCCGAGAGTTGCGCTGAGTTCCAGGCCTGCGATCACATCGACGCCCAGCGACTGACCGCATTCGACCGCATCGGTAAGTGCGCCGACGTTGTCGTGGTCCGTGATCGCAATGGCCGCTAGACCGGCAGCCTTGGCCTTTCGCACGAGATGTTCCGGCGACAAGGCGCCGTCGGAATATATCGTATGCGTGTGCAGGTCCGCGCGCCCCTGCGCTTCCTGCACGCGTTCTGCCCGCGTCTCCTGCTCCTCCATCTCATCCATGACTCGGCGTTCGGTCTGATTGTCCCGTGCTAAGCTCGCACTGCGGGCGGTCTATAAATGCTGTTTTCGAAATCCTTCAAAATCATTGATGAAGAGCTTATTGCCCTTCAACTGCACCTGTCCGTCCCGAATGAATTGGTGAAGCATTCGGGAGACGGTCTCGCGCGACGTCCCAGCCATATTGGCGATATCTTGCTGAAGCGGAAGGTCCTCGATCTCAACCTTCCCTTTGCGGAACACCCCGAGATCATCCGCCAGCATCAGCAGAACATTCGCAACTCGTCCCGCAGCATCCTTCAATGAAAGGCTCTTGATCTGCATGTCGGCTTTGCGGAGCCGCATCGCAAGTTCGGCCAGAAGCGCGATCGCAACGGATGGATATTCGTGCAACAGCTCAAGAAAATCCCTCCGGTGGATCATGAACAGCTCGGCCTTGACCGTTGCAACGACACTGGCCGACCTCGCCATGCCGTCTAGAAGCGACATTTCGCCGAAAAATTCTCCCGGACCGAACATTGACAGAATAACTTCCTTTCCATCCTCATCCATCCGGACAACTTTGACCTTCCCAGCGACGATCACAAACAACGCCGCGCCGCTTTCCTGCTCGAGGACGACGATGTTGCCTTTCTTGTATTTCTGACGGGTGCCGAGCTTCGCTATTCGTTGAAGATCTTTGTCTTCAAGCTCCGCAAAAATCGGAACATTCCTCAGAAATCCGATCTCGTCCGATGCCATTGGTAGGTCCGATGGTTGTTTCTAGATGGCGAAAACAGTCCGCGTATTCGCCAATGTTGGCGCTAATATATCCTAGGGTGTGATGAGAAGCAAGGAAAGCGACTATTTTGCCATCAAGAAGTAGGCAAACGCAGCAAAACTTATCTGGGTTGTCAGAGTTGCGACTGCCGATAATCGGTCATACAACCTGACATCTTTGAGCGCCTGCGGGTCCAATGTCTGCCGATACGTGCTATATGCTCTGTTGGCGCGATCCTTAGAGTATGCGGAAATCACGCCGGCGACCACCATCGCCGCCCCCGACACCAACACCCCTTTGCCGTCACGGATGGTCATCGGTCCCTCACCTTCCAGAACATCCGGCATCTCTTGCCGCCCCGCTGCCAATTCCAGCCGCACGAGAACCAGCAGCGTGCTGTCAGGACGTACACCGACAACCGCCGGTCGATAGCCGGATCTCTCAAAGGACAGTGTCTGCCACGCCGGCTCTCCGATGAACGGAATCCGAAATGGAGTCCTGCCAAGCAGGCCGACATCGCCGTAGACAGCCGCATCTGAAGGAATGGAAATGACAACGAGTTCATCGTGGGGTGTCATGTCGATGGAACGCATCTCGCCGGCGGTCACCGTAATCGTGTCAACGGCTCTGGCGGCAATCCACCGATATCGGTCCGGCGCCAATACTTCGATAATGTGTTTGCCCGGAATGACCACGAAGGAAGCGACCGGCGTCGTGCCTGCAAGCGAGCCGTCGATGAAGACGACAAGCCCTTCGGGAACGGACGTCACCCGCAGGGTCGCAGATGAATCCTGAGGTGCACACCATGCACCGGGGACAACGCACAAAGCGAATATTGCCGACACAGCCCGGCGTTTCACGTTCCCCCCTTCGCCGACTGGTATGCGGCTACGGTCTTGTCTTCGTATGTGAGAAGAAGGATGTCTCCCCAAACCACGGGAGAAACTTTGACCCGGCCGGCAAGCGGGATACTCCACATCTCCGCCCCCGTCCTACGGTCCAGTCCCCGCACATGCCTGTCGAGCGAACCGAACACGACGAAGTCTCCGCACACGAGCGGAGCTGCGTTGACAACGCTCGGCGCGCGGACCCTCCAGCGCACCGCGCCGGTTCCCGTGTCGACCGCCATGATCGTTCCCCCGGACGTGGAGACAATAAATCTATCGTCGTCGTGCGCCGCGGACGCATACACGGGCTCATGAGAATCGATCTTCCATCGGACCTGGCCGGTGAATGCGTCGCAGCACATGACCGTGCCTTTGATATCGCCCGCCACCACAAGCGCGCCTGCAACGACCGGAGAGGAGAAGATGCTTGCCGTCATGGCACGACTCCATTGTTGTATACCGGTCGCGGAATCCAGCGCATACAGGATCCCGTCGTCGCTTCCACAGATGACCAGCCTCCCGGCGAGGGCAGGGGAGGATCGCATCGGTTTTCGATCGCGATCGCTCCTGGGAGAGAATCGCCACAATTCCTCCCCTGTCTCCCTCTCCAGACACACAATGCGTCCCTCGACCGTAGAGACGAACACTCGAGACCCGACGACCAAGGGTGAAGATTCGATCGGTCCGAGTACGGCCGACCACACCTTTCTGCTTGAACGAACGTCGAGAGAAATCAACGACGCGTTGGTTGAAGAGACAGGGATCACCGCAGAAGTACCGACCAGCGACGGAGTACCGCTGACCGGTCCGCCGACGCTCTCGTATCCCAGTCGCTTACCCGTGCGCAGATCGATGGCCTGTACTTCGCCGTGCAGCGTCGCCACGAGCACAACGCTGTCGCGCACCAGCGGCTGAGCAACGATGCCGCCTTGGGCATTGTATTCCCACATCAGTCGGAACGGCGCACGGATGTCCGCCGAACTGTTGTTTGCGTGTCCAGGCCCTCCACCCAATGAGGTCCAGTCCCTTGCGGCCGTCCGGAACGACCCGTCAAGACGCAATCCGACGCACCCGGACACACCGGCAGACAGGAGAAGGGCACATACTGCGGACAGTCTCATCAAAAGTCCCATCCGAAAAAGAATTGGTAGAACAATCCGTCCTGCAGTCGCTTCAAGTCTCGTTCGATGCGTTTCCCGATATCATACCGGAGCACCAGCAAGCCGCCCAGGTTCCAGCGGATTCCAACGCCGACGCTCCCTTTCGTATCGCGATACACGTTGTCCCAGGCGCCGCCGGCATCGCTGAAGATGGCCCCGCGGAATGACCCGAAGCTCACACCGCCGAACGGCAGCCGCACGGCCAGTTGATCGATGAACGGGAACCGAAGCTCCTGGCTTGCAAGCCACAGCTTTTGGCCGCGGATCGACCATCGGGGCCATCCACGCAGGTCCCAGCTTCCTCCCATGAAAAAGCGCCGCGCTTCAGGGCCTGCGTTATACCAGAGATTCGCCCGCCCCGCCCAGGCGCTTCGTTGGGACATGCGGTAATAGTGCCGGTAATCCGCGATGACCGTGTAGTAGCTGACGTTCGAGTACTGGATGTCGTTCGTATACGCCAGCGTCACCTTCATCCGTTGGCCGTCCAACGGTCCGCTCGGACCCCAGAGTGAAGTGTCCCAGATGTACGAAAGCGAGTTGGAAAGGAGCAGCGCCTTTCGCGGCACGCCGATGTAGATATCCTTGTCAGAGTCGGAGATCGTCAGGCCCGCTTCCACGCGTTCAAACTTGGAAAACGGATAGCTCAGCACGAAATAACCTCCGAACGACCGTTCATAATAGAAGAGGTTGGGGTCTGTGAGGTCGTAACGGTCACCGGCAAACCGGAAGATGCCGTACGCATAATTCACCCGCGAGCCAAGCGATATTCTCGTGATCGCGAGATTGAAATTGTCGAGGATGTCCGATTGCGCAGTTGCGGTATTGAAAATGAAGAAGTAATACTGATCGTTCCCCAACACGTCGCTCATGGCCAATGCCGCTCCCCCGGTCGTGCCGAAGATCGGGTCGGTCGAGATCTGGCTTTGTGCTATGTCGAGCGAATAATCCTTCGTATACCGGTAGGCATCCGCCCTCCTGGCGTTTCCCAATCGTTCGGCCTCCCATGCACCCGGTCGGTCCGGCGCAGGCAGAGGTACCCGAGACACCGACGAGTCAATGCGGGCGGTCAGATCGTCGAACGAACGGATCTGAAAACTGTAGTTTTCAAACACGGTAAAGTACACATCGTCCGCGTTTCCCCAGGCCGGATCGTGCGCAGCCGTCACAAAGGATGTGACTTTCCGCATGGTCCGTTGACCTTCCGGCTGGGTTACATCCATTACCCAGACGTTCTGGGCGCCGTCGTAGTCGGATGTGAACATCAACCGTGTCCCGTCCGGCGACCAGACCGGAGATTGAGCCGAGAATGGACCGTACGTGAGATACCGTATCTCGGCTGTTTCCACGTCGATTGTGAACACGTTGTAGACGCCGTGGGTACCATAGGGCGTCCGGTCGGAGCTGAACGCGATCCGGCGTCCGTCGGGTGACCAGGCGGGGTCCCGATCGTCGTAGAAGTCGTTCGTGATACGCGTCAGGGTGCGGGAGGTAAGCTCCAGAAGATAGAGATCATTGTTTCCCGACATATCGATCGACGAGAACGCGAGACGCGTCCCGTCCGGGGACCAGCTCGGCGATCCGATCACGACGAGGTTCCGAAACCTCAGCGTCGTCTTCAATGTGCCCGCGGTCAGGTCATAAATGTGGATCGCGTCCGTTTCTCCGGTCTTCGTGACAAAAGCGAGCGACCCATCCTTGGAGATCGACAATTTGCTCTGGAACGGATGGAATGCCTCGAATTCGTTGGTCTTCTCCCCTTCGACCACGAGTTCGGGCTTCGGGTCCTCTGCATCCGGATCAACGCGGTAAACGCCCGAGTAGCCCAGGTGATTTCCCACAAAGTAGACGCGGCGTACGCCGTTGCGGACGTCAACCACCGGCTTTGCGTTGAAACCTTCGCGGACGATACTTTTCGCCACTCCGCTCGGCAGGTCCTGCGATTGAAGCGCCGGATAGTACCGTTTCCGAAGTTGATACAGCCAGTCTTCGTCGAATTCTTTGTAGCTCTTGCCGAGCGTCGCTTTAAAGACGTCGCCGAAATTGTTGGCCTTCCAGAAGTTCTCGAACAACAGCAGAAGCTTCTCCTCGCCGTATCGTTCCGCGATGAACTGGCATGCGTTCTGACCCAGCTTGTACATAAGGAACGATCCCGATATCCTGTCCAGGTCGGCAGTGCCGAGCACGTAATTGTTCACGACGGCATCGCGAACGATCATGTCCGCTTGCGTGTCCCACGTTGTCGACCAGTATTCCGCCAGTCCTTCGGTGAACCAGAGCGGCGGAAGCCGGTCCGCAGCCTTGCGATGGTCCACCAGCACGCGGTTGACCTTGCTGTGCGTGAACACGTGGACGAGCTCGTGACGAATGACATGGGCGAACTGGGCATTCGACCCGTCCGAGGGAATGACGACGCGTCCCTTCAGGAACTCGAAAAAGCCCCCGACCCCTTCGGGTATGAAGCCCGGCGTGGTGTTCGTCTGTTGAAAGTGGAGGTGGGAAGAATAGAAGATGAGGGGAATCGGATGCGTAATGCTGTGATTGAACTTCTGCTCGAGAGCGCTGTATGCCTGTTCTGCCGCCGCTGCGCCGCGGCGGGTAAGGTCTTCCATTTCTCTATAATAGTAGATCTGGAAATGGTCGGTCGACAGCACCTGCCAGTCAAAGTCCGTGTACTGGACCTTGTTTCGGCCGAAGTAATAGAATTGAGCCTCACTGGAAGACGACGCCAACGCCCACAGCAGCGCGTATCCCGCGACCCATCGGCACGATTGTCGTAGAGAATTCAGCAGACGATCCCCGGAGAAATTTGGATTCGAACCGCCAAGACGCCACGTAGATAGAGAGAAAGTCCATCGTCTACCCTGATGACGAATCCAATCAGTCTTTCTTGGCATCCTTGGCGCCCCCGGCCTCGGCCGAAGGCGGGCTTGGCAGTCTTCTTACGTATTGAATGGTCACACTCACGAATCTCTCATTTCACCTTTGCCAGCTCTCCCTTGAGGAAATTGATCGGTTCCACCGGTTCGGGATCCACTCCGTTCAGAATTGCAAGATACAAACTTGTCCAGTCGCCGGTATGGATGAGAGAAAACATCCGCGCCAGCAACGACCTTCCACTGCTTGTGATCTCGGTGACCCCTCCGGCAAATGGCATTACCCAGGTTTTTGTGATCTCTTCCCGAATGGCGACGCGTGAGTGTGTGCCCCTGTCTTTGAGGAATATAACATGGATATTCTTCATCAGTTCCGTCAACACTTTCCACCCGACCAGCTCATTGTGGTTCATTTCCGGAAGGACATGGCCGTACGCCAGCGTCTTCGCATTCTCAGAGAACTGCCCCCTCCACCGAATATTGACGGCGTCAAGATGTTCTGTCCCTGAGTACACCACCGGCAAACGTCCCTTGAGACGTTCAGCAAGCTGGAAAGCGGTGTTGTCCGTCGAACCGGGATCCGCAAATTTCTTCGACAATGCTCGGACGACTTCGACAGTCTCCCGAATGTCCTTCTCCCGCGCCTTGACGAGCCCCATCTTTCCCAACACGACAAGGAGCGGGAAGAAGGAATAGCCCAGAGCCGCTCTCGGCGAAAGTCCGCCGGGAATCTCTATCCGCGGCTGCTTGTGCTTCGCCGCCAGTCGTGCTGTTTCACCGCCGGTGCTGATGCACAGCACCATCGCCTTCCGCTTCGTTGCATCCTTGTGGGCGGAGATCGTTTCTTCCGTATTCCCGGAATAACTGGAAATGATGACGAGAGTCCCTTTCCCCACAAAGGACGGAAGCTCGTAGTTGCGGTTTACTATGAACGGGACCTTTATGTCGTCGGCGAGGTATGAGCGGAGAAGGTCGCCTCCGATGGCCGATCCGCCCAAACCGGTGAGCACGATCGACGTGATCTTCTTCCCCTTGAATGGAGCCGTCACCTTCTTGCCGATTGCGGTCGCCTCGCTGATCTGGTCGGGGAACGATGCGATCCAAGTATACATGCCCTTTGGGTCTAGTCGTCGAATATCGTCGAGTGTCATGTGAGCCTCTCAGGAACAGGTTGTCCTTGTGCGAGCGGTATGTCGGGGAATTTCTGCCGCATGACCGCTGTAAGATACTGCCGTATCTCGTCCTCTGTATCCATCGCCAGCACACGATCCGCCAGATGCTTCGCTTCGTTGAAGTGGATGGAACGGATGATCTTCTTGATCTCGGGCAGCATGTTGGGAACGACGCTGAACTCGTCCAACCCCAGCCCGACGAGGAGCATCGTCGCCAGCGGGTCGCCCGCCATCTCACCGCACATTCCCACCCACACGCCGCCCCCCTTCCCCCGCTCGATGATGCGCCGGAGGAAACGGATGACGGCCGGGTGAAATTCCTGATACAGTTCCGACACGATGTCGTTTCCGCGATCGACGGCGAGGAGATACTGGATCAAGTCGTTCGTGCCGATGCTCAGAAATTGCACCTCGCGCGCGAGATCTTCGGCAATGACCGCGGCCGCCGGAACCTCGACCATGACGCCGACCGAAAGGCTCTCATCGAACGGAATGCCCTTCGCACGGAGTTCATCTTTTGCCTGCTCGATGAGCTGTCGCGCCAGCCGGACCTCCTTGATGTTCGAGACCATGGGGAACATGATGGCGACATTCCGGCGGGCGCTCGCCCGCAGGATCGCCCTCAGCTGGTCGAGGAACACCTGCGGTTTGTCGAGCATGATACGAATGCCCCGCCAGCCGAGGAACGGATTGTTCTCACGGGTCTGTTGCGTCATCAACTTGTCGCCGCCAATGTCAAAGGTCCTGATGATCACACGCAGCGGCGCCATGGCCTCGGCGATCGCCCGATATTCCTGAAACTGCTGCTCTTCGCTCGGGAATACTTCCTTGCCAATGAGGAGCGTTTCGGACCGATACAGACCGACGCCGTCGGACCCTTGCTTGAGTATGAAATCCAGCTCTTCCCGGAGTTCCAGATTAACCGCCAAGGTGACCCGGTGTCCGTCGAGCGTCTCCGCCGGAAGGTCGCGCAATTCGGACAGCGTCCCTTCAAACACCTCATGTTCGCGAAGTCTTCCCCTGTATTCTCGTGCGGTCGTCGGTGAGGGATTCACGACGACGGTGCCGCTATACCCGTCGACGATCACCTCGGTCTCCTCGCCCAGGTGTTGCAAAACCTGATGGACGCCGGCGACAGTCGGGATCTTCAGCGCCCGCGCCAGGAGGGCCATGTGCGACGTGGCGCCACCCGCTTCGGTCACGTAGGCCAGAACATTGTTCCTGCTGAGGATCATGGCGTCCGCCGCACCGAGCGAGTGGGCGGCAATGACAAACGACCCATCGAATCGCGACGTGAGCTTTTGCTCCTGGAGGTTGCGGAGGATACGATTGCGGACCTCTTCCAGGTCCATTGCGCGGTCACGCGCGTACGACTCACGAGCGCTGGACATCAGTCGGAAGTACTTCTCCATCTCATCGTGGAGTATGAACTCCGCGTTCATCCGTTCATAGCGGATGCGCTTGTTGACCGAATCGAAGAGCACGACATCATCGAGAATCAAAAGCTGGGCCTCGAATATCTTCGCCTGGGCCGGCCCGAGCTTCTCCTCTGCGAATGCCAAAATCTTCGTGAGCTCTTTCTTTGAGCGGTCGATCGACGACTGCAGTCGGCCGATTTCTCCTTCGATCTCTCCCGGCGCAACGCGGCGTTCCTGCACGACCAGCTCATCCTTTCGGAAGACATACACCCGTCCGAAGGCGATGCCCGGAGCCGCGGCAATGCCCTTCAGGGTGATCTCACGATATGGAGGTGAAGCTGACATATACTGACTGCACTCGGAACGGATACCTCGACAATCACCAAGAGAAGAGTAATGTAACAACCAAAAGTGAAATGACCTCAGGGACTTTGCGTCTTTTGCGCCTTTTTGCGGCTAGTCCATGGTTGAGAAGCCGGGGCCCGACGATTCACGCCAGCGGTTCATCGAACCCGCGTTCGAACAGGTCCTGGATCGCTTCCGCCATCTGTTCTTCATCCTCCCCGATGAATCGGAGCTCCAAGGTCGAGCCCTGTTCGGCCGCCAAGGTCATCACGCCAATGATGCTCTTGCCGTTGATCTCGAGGCCGTCCTTCTCGATCAGGAACTCCGCCTTGAATTTGGCGGCAAGCTTGACGATGGAGGCCGCAGGACGCGTGTGCAATCCTGCCCGGTTTCGGATGGTGACCCGCCGCGTGATCATCCGGCTTCAGAACGTCCGGGCGCGGAGCAGGTCCGCGAACCATTCGAGCATATCGCGGTCTTCGGAAGCGCGCAACGACCTCAACGCGCGCTGCGCAGACCGAATGTCCCGGTCGATATGCTCCCGCGCCGCGTCGATCGCCCCCGTGCGTTCAAAGATCGCCTGATACCGCGGAACATCGCGAAATGTCACGCCTTCCTTCCGGTAGACACGCAAAAGCATCTTCCGGTCTTCGCCGCGCGCACGCTCGAGCGCGCGAAGCAACAAATACGTCTTCTTTCCTTCGACGAGGTCGCCGCCGATGCGCTTGCCGAACTCGGCCTCGTCTGCCGTCACGTCGAGGAGATCGTCCTGCACCTGAAATGCGCGCCCGATGAGCGCGCCATATGTGCGCAACGCGCGCTGTTGGTTCGGCGTTGCTTTTCCCACGACGGCGCCAAGCTCCGCCGCCACGGCGATCATGCGCCCCGTCTTCTTCTCGATCATCGACAAATAATCCCGCACACGCACAGTGCGGTTCGTCTCAAATTCCTTGTCATAGGCTTGTCCCTCGCAGACGACAAGCAAGCCTTCGGTGAAGAGTCGTGTCAGGTCGCGGACTCGCGAACTTCGCGTTTCCAGCAGCGCCCGATATGCGAGCGCGACCATGGCGTCTCCCGTAAGGATGGCTACGTTGTTGTCCCACCTGGTATGGACGGTCGGACGGCCGCGCCTCGACGACGCATTGTCCATGATATCGTCGTGGACGAGGGTAAAATTGTGGAGGACTTCGACGGCCGCGCTGGCGGGAAGCGCATCCAGCAGATTGCCGCCGACGCTCTTGCACGCGACCAGCACGAGCACAGACCGAACACGCTTGCCGCCCCCGTCGAGCACATACCGTGCGGGAGTGTAAAGCGACGACGGTTGCGCCGACCGCACCAAACCCTGCAGGAACGTGTCGACGCGTCGCTTATACGTCAAATAGCGCTGCTCGAATCCCACGGACACTCCGTATCAGCCTTTCAGGACTAGTAGTTGTCGGCGGAGATCTGCCACGGTACGGGAGCCTGTAAGGAACATTGCGCCGGTGAATTGTCTGGTCCACGCGTCGACCGTCCTCTCGAGACCCTTGATGCCGCCGGCATCGAGCGCCTGTAACAATGGACGCGCGCCGCCGGTCACATCGGCGCCGAACGCTATACTTTTCGCCATGTCGAGACCGTTGGTAATCCCGCCGGACGAGATGAGCGTGAACGCGCGCCCCTCGTCTTTGATCGCCGCCGCCTGTCGCAACGCGTCGACGGTTGGAATGCCCCAATCCCAGAACACAGCCATCGGGTCGCGCATCGTATCGGGACGACGAAGGATCTCCACGCCCGCCCAGCTCGTTCCCCCGGCTCCTGCGATGTCGATAACGGAGACGCCAACATCGAGGAGACGCCGAATCACGCCGGCCGACAACCCTGCTCCGATCTCCTTGACGATGACGGGGATCTGCAAATTCCGCACAAGCATGGAAATGCCCTTCAGAACGCCGGCAAAGGCGGGCGTCCCTTCGGGTTGAAGGAATTCCTGCAGAGGGTTCAAGTGGACGGCAAATGCATCCGCATGGACAATTTCCGAAAGCCTTTGCACAGGAGCTGCGTCGGCAAGCTTTGCAACTTCCGCCGCGCCGATATTGCCAAAAACCGGAATGTCCGGGGCGACCTCTCGAACGACGGCATAACTCCGGACGAACCGCTTATCTTCAAGCGCCTGGCGTTGACTGCCGACCCCCATGGCCAGACCGCGAGATGCGCAGACGCGCGCAAGATCCCTGTTGATACGGAGCGCATCGGCATATCCTCCGGTCATACTGGAGACGATCAAGGGAACGCGAAGGCGTTTTCCGAGGAATGTCGTCGAGGGATCGACGTCGGCAAGGTCGAGTTCCGGAAGGGCGTTATGGACGAACTCCCACCGTTCGAAGCCGGTCAAAGTCGTGCGGAATCCGACGTCCTGCCGGAGCGTAAGTGCCACGTGCTGTTGCTTGCGGGAGGACGTCCGTGTACGTCTCATGACGCATGGTGTGGTTTCGGTCATAATACATAACGAAGCGTGGATTTGCAAGAAACCAACTTCGTTGTGTTTCGGAAGATGAATCCGTATTTTAGTTGCCCTTTCCGAAATTTTGGAGTCTATGCGCGCGATCATTCCGGTCGCCGGCGTCGGCAGCCGGCTCCGCCCACATACCTACACTGTCCCCAAGGTCCTCCTCAACGTCGCGGGGAAGCCGATCATTGGCCACATTCTTGATAAAGTGATCGAGAATGGATTCACCGAAGCGACGATCATCATCGGATATCTTGGGGACAAGATCAAAGAGTACGTCCTCAAGAACTATGCGATCAAAGTGGATTTCGTCGAGCAGGAGGAACGGCTCGGACTGGGCCACGCGATCTACCTGTCGCGTCACACCATCTCCCGTCAACCCATCCTCATTATCCTCGGCGACACCATTTTCGACGTCAACCTCACGTCCATGATGGCATCCGAATATACCGCGTTGGGCGTCAAGGAAGTTGAAGACCCCCGACGGTTCGGCGTCGCAGAGACTGAAAACGGCTTCATCAAACGACTGGTCGAAAAACCCGAAACACCCGCCAGCAACCTTGCCGTCGTCGGACTCTATTTTATCCGGCAACCCCAAATCCTGATAGAATGTCTCAAGGAGCTCATCAAAGCGAACACCCGTACGAAGGGAGAATTCCAGCTGACTGACGCTCTTCACATGATGATTGAACGTGGCGAAAAGATGAAGACATTCGCCGTGGATGGATGGTTCGATTGCGGAAAGCCGGAAACGCTCCTGTCCACAAACCGGCACCTGTTGAATACCTACCGCCAACCGGCGCCGATCGAGAGCGTCGTCATACGGCCCCCCGTGTTCATTTCTCCCAAAGCCGTCGTCAAGAATTCGATCATCGGGCCGTTTTCGACGGTTGCCGAGGGAGCGAATGTTGAGAATTCCGTCGTCGAGAACTCGATCATTTCCGAGGACGCCATGGTCGTCGACGCGCTCCTGCGCGATTCGATCGTCGGCAGCAACGCCATTGTGCGCGGCACGTTCAAACGCATCAACATCGGCGATTCGTCCGAGCTGCAGTATTCGTAGCCCAAGTGGTTCAAAAGATCAGCCACAAAGTCATGAAGACACAAAGAAAAGAGTGAACGTGCATAATTCCCTTTGTGACTTCGTGTCTTCGTGGCAATAGATCATCAGCATTTAGATAACCTCTTAGACCTCCACAGACAACCAAGGCCATCTACCATCATGCGTCACCTCTTTACTTCAGAATCGGTGTCCGAGGGACATCCGGACAAGGTGTGCGACCAAATCTCCGATGCAGTTCTCGACGACATCTTCGCCGTCGAACCCCGTGCTCGCGTAGCCTGCGAAAGCTTTGTCACAACGGGCCTTGCGCTCGTCGGCGGCGAGATCACCACGCAGAAACACTACGTCGATGTCCAGAAGATCGTCCGCGACGTCATCAAAGACATCGGCTACACCGAGGCCGGCGTTGGCTTCGACGCTGATTCATGCTCCGTTCTTTCCGCGATCCATCAGCAGTCCGGCGACATTGCGATGGGCGTCGACACCGGCGGCGCCGGGGACCAGGGCATGATGTTCGGCTATGCCTGCACCGAGACACCCGAGCTGATGCCCCTGCCGATCATGCTCGCCCACAAGCTCGTCAAGCGACTGTCCGATGTGCGCAAGCGACACAACGATCTCATGCCGTATCTCCGGCCGGACGCCAAGTCGCAGGTGACCGTGGAATATGACGGAAAAATTCCCGTGCGCATTCACACGGTTGTCGTCTCGACACAGCATGCGGAGAACGTGACGCAAAAGAAGATCAAGGAAGACGTTATCGAGCACGTCATCACCAGCGTCATCCCCGCCGAACTCCTTGACGGCAGAACGCGGTATTTCGTCAATCCTACAGGACGCTTCGTGATCGGCGGACCGCATGGCGACAGCGGCTTGACCGGTCGGAAGATCATCGTCGACACGTACGGTGGTCGCGCCCCACACGGCGGCGGAGCGTTTTCCGGCAAGGATCCCACGAAGGTCGATCGCAGCGCTGCGTACGCCGCCCGTCATCTTGCCAAGAACATCGTTGCAGCCGGCCTCGCCAGCGAATGTCAGATCCAGGTTGCGTATGCGATCGGTGTCAAGGAACCGGTCTCGATCATGGCGCACACGTTCGGCAGCGGCATCATTCCAGACACATCGCTCGACGAGATGATCAAGCATTTGACGCGCGAAGGGGGTCCGTGCGACATGACGCCGGGAGGCATCATCAAGCGCCTCAACCTGCGACGGCCTATCTACAGGAAGACGGCGGCGTACGGTCATTTTGGACGAGAGGAAAGGGAGTTTACTTGGGAGAAGACGGATCTGATGAAAGTGTTGAAGAAGGAGATGAAGTAGGGATGAGTGATTGGTGAAGAGGGAATAGGGAAGTGGGATGCGTGATGCGGGATGCGGAATGCGGGATGCGGAATGCGGGATGCGGAATGCGGGAAGGGTGATGCGGGATGGGTGATGCGGGAGGCGGGAAGAGTAATGCGGGAAGCGGGATGAGGGATGAGGTGGATGACTCAACTAATTGATTCCTGAGCCGGTTGATTCGAAGAGGAGGAGGGGGAAATGAAGTCGTGGGGTGGATTGGAAGACCTGGAGGTCTACCGCCAGGCGCGCGAATTTCGAAAGGAAATGTATCGGGTCGCCAGAATTCTGCCCGAATTTGAACGATACAATACATGTTCACAGATCAGAGATGCTGCGAGATCATTGACAAACAATATTGCAGAAGGATACGGGCGCTATTACTACAAAGAATCGATCAAGTTCTTTCGCATTGCGCGAGGGTCGCTTGAAGAATTAGTGGATGATTTGAATATCTGCCTCGATGAATCGTATATCGATGAAGAAAAACACGCGTACCTGACTTCACAAGCGTTGCATGTTAGAAGGTTGATCGACGGATACATCAAATATCTTATGAAAAACTCAATCGGAGAATGAGGAAGAGAAGCTGACGATTCGATCTTCACCTCTTCCCTCTTCCCTTATTACTCATTACTCATCACCCATTACTGACATCTGACATACTATGGACTCAAAGTCGAACCTTTACAAAGTCAAAGACCTCTCCCTCGCTGCCGCCGGTAAGCTGCGCATCGAATGGGCCGAATCGCGCATGCCCGTCATGATGGCGCTCCGGGAAAAGTACCGGAAGACGAAGCCGTTGAAGGGCTATCGAATCGCCGGCTGCCTCCATGTGACGAAAGAAACAGCTGTCCTCGTGAAGACCTTCGTGGAGGCCGGCGCCGAGGTCTCCTGGAGCGGCTGCAATCCGCTCTCGACGCAGGATGACATCGCCGCCGCCCTTGCAGCGCAGGGGATCTCCATCTACGCGTGGCACGGAATGAATGTCGACGAATTCTACTGGTGCATCGAGGAGTCGCTCAAGTTCAAGCCGAACCTTACGCTGGACGACGGGGCAGATCTCATCTTTACAGTTCACAACAAACACCAGGAGCTTATCCCCACTGTCATCGGCGGTACGGAAGAAACAACGACGGGCGTTCATCGATTGCGCGCCATGGCAAAGGACGGGGCGCTGAAGTATCCCGTCATCGCCGTCAACGATGCTGAAACGAAGTGGGATTTTGACAATGTCTATGGCACGGGACAATCGACGCTCGATGGCATTCTCCGGGCAACAAGCGTTCTGCTTGCCGGAAAGAACTTTGTAGTTGCCGGGTTTGGCCATTGCGGCAAGGGCGTGGCGATTCGCGCAAAGGGCCTTGGGGCGAACGTGATCGTCACGGAGGTCAAGCCAACGGCCGCGCTGAAGGCGACGCTCGAGGGATTCCGCGTCATGACCATGGACGAGGCGGCAAAGGTGGGCGACATCTTTGTAACAGCCACGGGCGTGAAAGACGTCATCGTCGACAGGCATTTCAAGGTCATGAAAGACGGCGCGATCGTCTGCAACACCGGACATTACGATTGCGAGATCAACCTCAAGCACCTCGCAAAAATGAAAAAGCGTGTCAGGACCGTCCGTTCGGACAATGAAGAGTACCTGATGAAGGATGGGCGACGGATCTACGTCCTTGCGCAAGGACGCCTTGTAAACCTTGCGGCCGCTGAAGGACATCCTTCGGAGGTCATGGATATGTCGTTCGCGAACCAGTTTCTCTCTCAGCTCCGACTTGCGGAATTCCATCACAAAGGACAGAAACTGGAAAACAAAGTGTACGACATCTCCACCCAGCAAGACCAGGAAATCGCAGGCATCAAACTTGCGACGATGGGATACAAGATCGACAGGCTGACGATGGAACAGGTGAGATATCAATCGGATTATTCTGCAGGCACATAAGCAGGCAGTATCTTGCCCCGAGCGACCGAAGGGAGTCACCCCGAGCGAGCGCAGCGAGCCGAGGGGTCGAGGGGCAGTCGGATTATTCGGCTGGGACCTGAAGTACCAGAAGGGACTGTGCAGTATGGAGTATTGAGAAAGAAGAAGGCCTCTGGGAAACCGGGGGCTTTTTTGTTGCTGATTGGCTCTTTGTTTCACGCTTGTCCTTTGCTGGAGGACGGGTCCTCGTCGATGATTCGCAAGCATGTTGCTTCATAAACTTAGACGCTTGCAACTGACATCATTGTAAGTTTTCCCTCCTACCCCGGTCTCAAGCCGGGGTTTTTATTTTTCCCGCAAACAAGAATCTCGCACACCTGATAAATGAATTCTCAATCCTAGCAATAAGACAACCGACGTACGACAAAACCCGCTCGAATCGCACGATCATTCGATGGCACACTCTATGAGTATACGCTCATACACTCATGAGGATCGAACAACGACGATGACCGGACAACGCTCACCTGCGGACCTCGAAGCAGAGATCCTTGCGGCACTTTCTCATCCCAATCGTATCAGGATCCTTGAATACCTGCGCAAAGATGTTAGGTGCAACTGTGAGCTCGCGCCGGCGCTCGACCTTGAGCAATCCAACCTCTCGCGGCATCTCAAGATCCTGGTTCAAGCGGGCATTCTTGTTTCGTGGAAAGAAGGCCTGCGGGTAAATTTCAGGGTCACCGACGAACGAGTATTCAAGCTCGTGGACCTGGCACTCGCTGTTGCGAAGCACGGCATCGAAGAACGGGCGGGAGTCTTGGAGCAAGCTTGACGAATTCTCACCAACGAAGGAAACGACGATGACCATCAAGGTACTTGGTCCTGGATGCATGAACTGCAAGACGCTCGAACGCAGAACACTCGAAGCACTTGAACAACTGCACGTTGAAGCTCACGTCGAAAAGATCGTGGACCTTGACGGTATCATTTCATACGGCATCATGCGAACTCCGGGGCTCGTGATCGACGAAACCGTGGTATGGCAAGGAGGCGTGCCGACCGTTGAGAAGATCAAAGAACTTGTCGCGGCACGCATCCAGGTGAACTGAAATGAAAGAATGGATGAAGTTCGCGTTGCTCGCCGTCGCGTTTGCCATTTTCTATTTCGCTCCGATCGATGCCCCCATCGTGTTGGCCTCGATTTCCGCAGGCCTGTCGCTGCTGCATGAATATGCCCGGCTTCACGTCCTCACGTGTCTGGTCCCGGCCTTCTTTATCGCCGGAACGATCGCCGTGTATGTGAAAAAAGAGGCCGTCCTGCAGCTGCTCGGTCCAACGACGAAGAAGTACATCGCCTACCCCATCGCCAGCGTCTCGGGCGGGATCCTCGCCGTCTGTTCGTGCACCATCCTTCCCCTGTTCACGGGCATCTACAAGCGCGGCGCAGGTATCGGACCGGCCGTCGCATTCCTGTTCACCGGTCCGGCCATCAACATCACTGCGATTCTGTTGACTGGAAGTGTGTTGGGATGGGATTTCGCGATCAGCCGACTGATCGCCGCCATGGTAATCTCGGTGGTTGCAGGACTCTTCATGGCATTCCTGTTCAAAGAGCACGACCGGAACAATGCCAATGGAGCCTTTGCGACCGGATTGGGAAGTGACGTCGAATACTCAAACACGCTCATCCTCTTGTTCTTTCTCCTGCAACTTGCGATCCTCGTGCTTTTCGGATTGTCTATCGACCCCCTGTTTAAGGCGATCCTCATCATCGCCATTATCGCAGTGCTGCTCGGTATCGTGTTTTTCAAGTTCCAGAAAGAGCACAACCTGGCGTGGCTGAACGAGACCTGGGACCTCACGAAGAAGATCCTGCCGTATCTCTTTGTGGGCGTGTTCGTCGCCGGGATCATTGAAGTGGTGGTTCCGCAGGAGGTCGTCACCTCCCTCGTCGGCCAGAATTCCCTCCTGGCGAACGTCATCGCCTCTACATTCGGCGCCTTCATGTACTTCGCGACACTCACCGAGGTCCCGATCATTCAGAAACTCATGGGACTGGGGATGGGCCGAGGCCCGGCCCTCACACTCTTTCTGACGGGCAACGCCCTGAGCCTGCCAAGCATGATCGTGCTCTTCAAGGTCATGGGAAAGAAGCAGGCGCCGGCGTATATCCTGACCATCATGGTGCTCTCGGTGTTCGCCGGATGGCTCTTCGGCGAAGTGATCTGAGCACGCATCATGAAAAATGTCGCCATCCTCGGCTCGGGCTGTTCAAAGTGCAAGGTGCTCGAACAACGATTGCAAGACCTCAAAGCGGCCCACGCCCTCGATATCAGCGTCGTCAAAGTCACCGACCTGGAGCAGATCATTTCCCACGGCGTCATGATGACTCCGGGCCTGGTCATCGACGGCCAGTTGAAGAGCGTCGGGACGGTCCCTAAGGATTCACAACTACTGGAATGGCTCAAGGAATAGGACAATGAACTACCGAACACTCAACAGTCTGAGCCTCATCGCGATGTTGCTGCTCTCCGCGTCAGGGATCACCTTGGCACAATCACAGGCGGCGAAGTCCCAGCCAAAAGCTGCAGTCCCGACGGCACAGCCAGTTGTGACATTCATCGAACTTGGCTCGGTCAATTGCATTCCGTGCAAGGCCATGCAGCCGGTGATGAAAGCGATCGAAGTAAAGTACGGCGAACAGGTGAAGGTCATTTTCTACGATGTGTGGACAAAGGAACAGGCCCACTTCGCACAGCTACACAAGGTTCGCCTCATACCGACACAGGTGTTCCTCGATGCCAAGGGCGTAGAGTTCTTCCGTCACGAGGGATTCTTTCCCGAAGAGGCGATCGACGATCTCTTCCAGCGTCAAGGATTGAAGCTGCGAGTCAAGAGCTAGAGCATGATCGAGTCTCTTTTCACATGGCTCACGACGTCGATGAACGGACGCTTTGAGATCGCCCTCTTGGCATCCGCGGGATGGGGCGTTGCGAGCATCCTCCTCAGCCCTTGTCATCTTTCGAGCATTCCCCTCGTCATCGGCTATATCGGCAGTCAGGGACAGGCTGGAACGAGGCGGCCGTTCTCGCTCTCGCTCGTGTTTGCCCTTGGCATTCTCATCACCATCGGACTGATCGGAACGATCACCGCATCGGCGGGCCGTATGATGGGTGATGTTGGGGCATGGGGAAATATCATTGTCGCCGCCGTCTTTTTTGTCGTCGGCCTCTACTTCATGGACGTGATCACACTTTCATGGAACGGAATAGTTCCTCGATCAACTTTCGCCAAGGGATGGAAAGGGGCGCTTCTCCTGGGTCTCGTTTTCGGGATCGGACTCGGTCCATGCACGTTTGCCTACATGGCGCCGGTGCTTGGTGTTGTGTTCAGCGTGGCGACGACGAATCCCATCCGAGCAATCTCGTTGGTCGCCGCATTCGGGGCAGGGCACTGCGCGGTGATTGCCGTCGCAGGTGGTACTGCGGGAACTGTTCAGAAGTATCTCAAGTGGACGGAACGATCAAAAGGCGCGACGTACCTAAAACGCATGGCGGGAGGACTGGTGATTCTCGCGGGCGTGTACTACATCTATACTGCGCTTTGAAACGAGTTGGATTTCTCCAACTACGTACCTCATTGATTGCTTGAAACAAATCGGATTTCAAGGTATAATGTATGCCTATAAGGGCATATAGACTTATAGAATGCGAGAATATATTAGCATGAAGTTGGAGAGTGACATACTCAAGACGCTGGCTGACGACAAACGACTTCGCGTCCTCAACCTGTTGCTCAAATCGAAGGATGCGCTGTGCGTATGCGAGATCGCGGACGCACTCGGCCTGCCTCAATACACCATCTCAAAGCATTTGTCGGTGCTCAAGAATGCAGGGGTCGTGTACGTTGAGAAGAAAGGCCTCTGGGGATATTATTCTCTGAATATTCATGAATCGGAAAATCGGACGCTATTTGAATTCCTGAATAAGTTCTTGTCTCGCGGACAATTTGCCTCCGATCGACAGAGTCTCGATAAGCGATTGCGTCTTCGCGAAGAAGGAAGATGTGTTGTCGGATTTGTGACGGAGAATGCGATCGTTCGACGCATAAAGAAGAAATCTACTCTTCGATCGTATAGTAGCTGATCGGCCCGAATGAGTGTACGGCAGCTTGAAGATTGCCGTCGAATTCACGCCTCAAAGGTACAAAGGTGATGAGATGCCTAACGTGAGAGTCCTGTTCGTATGCGTCCACAACAGCGCCCGCAGCCAAATGGCGGAAGCGCTTTTGAATCACATTGCGGGCGACAAATTCGAAGCGGAAAGTGCCGGTCTCGAGGCCGGGACCCTCAATCCACTCGCCGTCGAGGCCATGAAAGAGATGGGAATCGATATTTCCAAGAAGCAGACCCGGAAAGTCTTCGATATCTATCTCGGTGACAAGATCTTCTCGTATGTCATCACAGTATGCGATGAAGCATCAGCCGAACGTTGCCCAATTTTCCCCGGCATCACCAAGCGTCTCCATTGGAGCTTTCCCGACCCGGAACAACTCGTAGGATCTCACGAGGAAAAGCTGCGAGAGACCATTGCCATTCGCAATCAAATACAAATACGTATTGAGGCATGGATCCGAGAAACCGTCGGACCCATACATGTCAACTGAAAAGGCCTTCGTACTACAGTCCATTCCGATTTTTGAATGACTCAACTATGCATGAGTCAAGGCATGGCCGCAAATCTTGCTCCTTCTCACTACTTTCCATAGTTTTCTGGCGCTGCGAACTCATTTTTTTCAATATGCCTTGGCGTTCTTTGCCCGCCCTCGGCCGAGCCTCGGGCGAGGCCGGGGCGATCTTGGCGTCCTTGGCGGTTATTCTTTCAGCAGAGAATTAGAGCAAACACCTGCACACAGGAGCGAATATGAGCTATAAAGCACTCGTCGCAGAATTTATCGGCACATTCACGCTGATCTTCGTCGGAGTCGGATCGATCGCCGCCGATTACATGACGGGCGGCAAACTTGGGATTACGGGCATCGCGCTTGCTCATGGCCTTGCCATCGGCGTCATGGTCACGATTGCTCTCTCAATAAGCGGAGGTCAACTCAATCCGGCAATGACGCTCGGCGCATTCGTCGGCGGAAAGATCGGCGCGAAAGACGCGGTGCAGTACGTCATCGCCCAATGTCTCGGCGCCATTGTCGGAGCCGTTCTGATCCAGCAAACCGTCCCCTCGGACGTGCTTGGCGCAGTGCAGATGGGAACGCCAATGCTCGGACGCGATAGTACGTGGATGCAGGGATTCATCGCTGAAGTCGTCCTGACCTTCTTTCTTGTCCTGACAGTCTTCGGCACGGCAATCGACCAAAAAGCTCCCCGCATGGGTGGGCTCTTCATAGGTTTTGCAGTGGTCTTCGGCGTTCTGGCGGGCGGACCCATTTCCGGGGCCGCAATGAACCCGGCCCGACATCTCGGTCCTGCATTGCTGGGCGGCTTCCTGTCGGATTCCCTTCTTTATTGGATTGGACCTCTGGTCGGCGGCGCCATCGCAGGAGTCGTTGCAAGATACCTTTTCTCCAGTAAGTGATGAGCGAATTCGTCGCGCACGAACCCTCGGCCAAAAGGCTGAATTTCTTTGAACGCTACCTCACGGTGTGGGTGGGGCTTTGCATGGTCATTGGGATCATTATCGGAAGAGTCTTCCCCGGAGCAACCGAGATTGTCCGGTCGCTCGAATTCGGCGAAGGAAGCCAAATTAACATCCCCATCGCGATCCTCATATGGCTGATGATCTATCCGATGATGCTCAAGATCGACTTCACCCGCATTCTCGAGGTCCGAAAGCGGCCAAGAGGACTTGCGATCACGCTCGTCGTCAATTGGCTTGTTAAGCCGTTCTCGATGGCTCTCCTGGGATGGGTCTTCTTTCAATGGCTCTTTCTTCCGTTGATCGGAGAAGAGCTTGCACAGCAATACACCGCCGGAGTCATTATCCTAGCTGCCGCTCCTTGCACAGCGATGGTCTTTGTATGGTCGTATCTCACCGATGGAGATCCGGCGTACACGCTTGTGCAAGTGGCGGTCAATGACCTCATTATGCTGATTTTGTTCGCGCCGATCGTCAGCCTGCTGGTGAGCGGCGCCAGCACGCTGACAGTTCCTTTCATTGTGCTTCTGTATAGCGTCGGCGTGTTCATCGTCATTCCCCTTGCACTCGGCTCCGTCAGCCGCATCATGTTGATACGCTGGAAAGGAGCCGAGTGGTTCGAGTCCCGATATCTGGCCTTCTTCCATCCAGTCACCATCCTTGCGCTTCTGGCCACGTTGGTCTTCATCTTTGCATTCCAAGCCGATAATATCCTCGACCGTTGGTTCCATGTACTGCTGATCGCAGTGCCGATCCTCATCCAGGTGTATTTCAATTCGGGATTAACGTATGGATTGATGAAGGTATTCCGCGTCCCGCACAATGTCGCTGCACCGGGGGCACTGATCGGAGCGAGCAACTTCTTTGAGCTTGCAGTCGCAACTTCCATTGCATTGTTCGGACCCGGCTCGGGGGCGGCACTGGCGACCGTGGTTGGTGTTCTCGTAGAAGTCCCG